>JALSTE010000543.1 GCA_026983855.1 Acidimicrobiia bacterium | reverse complement strand
CGGGGCCCTCGTCGGGATCGAAGCTCCGGTAGGAGGCCCTCCCCGTTGACATCCCCCGGGGCTCGCTGCGGTCCTCGAGCAGTTCGGCGGGGATCTCGTCGATGAAGCGACTGGGCGGGTTGTACTGGGTCGAACCGTAGATGGTGCGGCTCCAGGCGTGGGTCAGGTAGAGCCGTTCACGGGCCCGGGTGATCCCCACGTAGCAGAGCCGCCTCTCCTCCTCGAGTTCGTCGGGATCGCCCAGGGCCCGCAGGTGGGGGAAGATCCCGTCCTCCATGCCCATCAGGAAGACCACCGGGTACTCGAGCCCCTTGGCCGAGTGCAGGGTCATGAGCAGGATCTGCGATTCATCACCGTCGAGTTGGTCGGTGTCGGACACCAGACTGACCTGTTCGAGGAACTCCCCGAAGCCACTGAACTCCTCGGCCGTTCCTATCAGCTCGGCCAGGTTCTCCAGCCGGCCCTCGGACTCGATGGATCTCTCGTTGCGGAGTTCCTCCACGTAGCCCGACCTCTCCAGGGCCTGGCGCAGCACCTCCCCCGGACCGGCCCCCGTCGGCGGGGTGCCGCCTGAGGTCACCGGATCAGACGTGGTCCCGCTCCCCGCGATCCCCCTCTCCACATCGTCGGGCGAGTCGGGGACCTGGTCACCCAAGGTGAGGTCCGGGGGGGCCAGTGGATCATCCTCACGGGAATCCCCACCTCCACCCAGCCGATCACCGGCGAGTTCGGTGAGGTCGTCGATCAGTCCCAGGAAGGAGGTGATCCCCTTGGCCGCCCGGCCCCCGACCCCGGCCTCCTCCCAGCGCCTCAGGGCCTCGATGAAGCTGAGGCCGTTGATCCGGGCCCAGTTGTCGATCTTGGCGATGGAGGATTCGCCGATTCCCCTCTTGGGGACGTTGACGATTCGCTTCAGGGACACCTCGTCGGAGGGATTCACGACCGCCCGGAGATAGGCCAGGGCGTCCTTCACCTCGCGTCGGTCGTAGAAACGGGTACCGCCCAC
The DNA here is from genome assembly GCA_026983855.1 of Acidimicrobiia bacterium. GTDB lineage: Bacteria > Actinomycetota > Acidimicrobiia > Acidimicrobiales > Poriferisodalaceae > DRKF01. The sequence continues at coordinate 8,838 of JALSTE010000543.1, read as the reverse complement.
GACCTTGTAGGGCAACCCCCGACGGACCAGGTGCTCCTCGAGGATCCGGCTCTGGGCGTTGGTGCGGTAGAAGACGGCCACGTCTCCCCAGCGGAGGTCGCCGTTGCCGTGGAGGCGCTCGATCTCACCCGCCACCCAGGCCGCCTCCTCGGACTCGTCGGCACCCTGGAAGCGGCAGATCCGATCACCCGGACCCTGATCGGTCCACAGGTCCTTGGGCTTGCGTCCCATGTTGCGGGCGATCACCGCGTTGGCGGCGTCCAGGATGGTCTGGGTGGAGCGGTAGTTCTGATCCAGCACCACCACCGTGCAGTCGGGGAAGGCCGACTCGAACTCCAGGATGTTGCGGATGTCGGCACCCCGGAAGGCGTAGATCGACTGATCGCTGTCACCGACCACGCACACGTTGCCGTGCTCGGACCCCAGCATCAGGACCAGTTCGTTCTGGACCCGATTGGTGTCCTGGTACTCGTCCACCATGAGGTGACGGAACCGACGCCGGTAGCTGTCCAGCAGATCGGGGTTGCGCCGAAGCAGCTCCACCGCCACCGCCAGGAGATCGTCGAAGTCCATGGCCCCGGCCCTGACCAGACGCTTCTGGTACTCGACGTAGACCTCGCCGATCTTGCGTTCGAAGATCGTGTCCGCCGCCTCCAGATACCGCTCGGGGCCCACCAGTTCGTTCTTGGCGGTGGAGATGTGACCGTGCACCGAGCGCGGCGGGAGTTTCTTGGTGTCGATGCCCAGGTCCCTCAGCACGTACCCGGTCAGGCGCACGGCGTCGGACTGGTCGTAGATGCTGAATCCGGAGGGGTAGCCGAGACGATCGGCGTCACGCCGCAGGATCCGCACACAGGCCGAGTGGAAGGTCGAGATCCACATCCTGTCGGCCACCGGGCCGATCAGGGACCCCACCCGGTTTCGCATCTCATCGGCGGCCTTGTTCGTGAAGGTGATGGCCAGGATCTCAAACGGGGAGACTCCCTGTTCGAGCAGATGGGCGATGCGGTGGGTGAGGACCCGGGTCTTGCCCGAACCGGCACCGGCCACCACCAGGAGGGGTCCCCGGCTGTGGGTGACGGCGTCGTGTTGGGCGGGATTGAGGCCCTCGAGGATCGGGGTGACAGTCATGTGATTCGTACTCTACCGAGCCCCGGGACACGACTACGGTGCCCTCCATGAGCAACCACAGACCCTTCCGGTTCGGAATCCAGGCGTCACGGGCCGGATCGGCCCGGGAGTGGATCGACATCGTTCGCAAGGTGGAGGATCTGGGCTATTCGACCCTGACCATGGCCGATCACCTCGACGACCAGCTGGCTCCGGGCCCGGCCCTGGCCCTGGCCGCCGCCAACACGACCGATCTGCGCCTCGGCACCCTCGTGTACTGCAACGACTACCGCCACCCGGCGGTGCTGGCCAAGGAGGTCGCCACTCTCGACGTCCTCTCGGAGGGTCGCTTCGAGTTCGGTCTCGGTGCCGGATGGATGGTCGCCGACTACGAGGGTGCGGGTATCCCACTCGACCGTCCCGGGATCAGGATCGACCGCATGCTGGAGTCGCTGGACATCGTGCGGGGGCTGCTGGGCGGGGAACCGGTCCACTTTCACGGTGACCACTACGGCATCTACGGACTCACCGGCTTCCCCACCCCCGTGCAGAGGCCCATGCCCCCACTGGTGATCGGCGGAGGGGGCCGCCGGGTCCTCTCCATCGCCGCCCGCCGGGCGGACATCGTCGGGGTGAACGTGAATCTCAGGGGTGGGGTCATAGACGCCACCGCCGGATCCGACGGCACCCCGGAGCGGACCGATGAGAAGATCGGCTGGATCCGGGAGGCCGCCGGTGATCGCATCGCCGACATCGAGCTTCAGGTGAGGGTCCACCTCACGGTGGTCACCGACGATCGCCGGGGTACGGCGGAGAGTCTGGCGGCCGGATTCGGCATGACCACCGAGCAGGCCCTCGGATCCCCCTTCGCCCTGGCCGGTTCGGTGGACCAGATCTGTGAGGACCTCATCGCCCGGAGGGAGCGGTGGGGATTCTCGTACATCGGCCTGGGTGTCGAGGCCCTGGACGACATGGCCCCGGTGGTGGCCCGTCTCGCCGGAACCTGACACCCGGCCCCCGGTTCCGTCCGGGTCACGGAGCACCTGTCCATCCCCGTCCCCGGTGAGCCGGGCAGCAGGTTGAATCGGGAAATCAGCCCTTGTCCCGGAGGAACCTGCGCAGGATCTTGCCCGAGGCGGACTTGGGGACCTCGTCGATGAACTCCACCATCCGGATCTTCTTGTAGGTCGCCACCTGACCGGCCACGAAGTCCTGGATGTCCTCCGCCGTGGCCTCCATACCCTCCTTGAGGACGATGAACGCCTTGGGCAGCTCCCCGGCCTCCACATCGGGAATCCCGATCACCGCCACGTCGGCCACGGCGGGATGGGTCACGATGAGGGCCTCCAGTTCGGCGGGGGGGACCTGGAACCCCTTGTACTTGATGAGCTCCTTGACCCGATCCACCACGAACACGTGACCCTCCTCGTCGATGCGGGCCACATCCCCGGTGTGAAGCCAGCCATCGGGGTCAATGGTCGCCGCCGTCGCCTCGGGATTGTTCAGATAGCCCTTCATCACCTGGGGTCCGCGGATCCACAGCTCACCCTCCTCACCGACGCCCAGATCCTCACCGGTCTCGGTGTCGACGACCCGGCACTCGGTGTTGGGGGCGGTGACACCCGACGAACCCGCCTTGTAGGCGCCGTAGGGGGTGGCGTGGCTGACCGGGCTGAGCTCGGTCATCCCGTAGCCCTGAACCACCTCACAGCCGATCCGCTCGGCCGCCTCCTCGGCCAACTCGGCTCCCAACGGAGCGGCGCCCGACATCACCCCCCTGAGTCCGGAGAGGTCGTACTCGTCCACCAGGGGATGCTTGGCCAGGGCCAGGATTATCGGCGGCACGGCGAAGAAGCGGGTGACCTTCCGGTCCCGGATCAGGTCCAGAGCCCCCTTGAGGTCGAAGCGGGGCATCGTCACCACCGTCACCCCCGCCGACAGCAGGGCGTTCATCAGCACCTGCATGCCGTAGATGTGGAAGAAGGGGAGCACCGCCAGGGCCACCTCGTCGTCGGTGCCGTAGGAGAGAATCGGCTCGCACTGGACGATGTTGGCCACGAGGTTCCGGTGGGTGAGCATCACCCCCTTGGGCAGGCCGGTGGTGCCCGAGGAGTAGGGCAGGACGACCACCTGCTCAGCCTGGTCCACGGGGACGGGCTCGGCCACCGGCTCACCGTAGAGATCGGAGAGTGACGGCACCCCCTCGGCCTCACCGATCACGTAGATCTCACTGACATCGGTTCCCTCGATGGCCTCGCGGGCCGTCTCCAGGAACGCCGGCACGGTGATCAGACGGGTGGCCCCGGCGTCCTGGAGCTGATGGCGCACCTCCCCGGCGGTGTAGGTGGGGTTGATGGTGGTGACCGTCCCCCCGGCCCGGGCCACCCCGTGGAACACGATGGCGTACTCGGGAATGTTCGGGGCCATGATCGCCAGGACCTCACCGGGCCTCATGCCCCGGGCCAGGAGACCCCCGGCCAGCCGCCGGGTGTGGTCGTCCAGATCGCCGAAGGTGTACGTCCGACCCGTGGGGCCGTCGATCAGGGCCGGGCGGTCCCTCAGCACGTCGAGATCCCGGAGTACGTACTCGGTCAGGGCGGTGTCGGGAATCTGGACGTCGGGGAGGGGGCTGCGGTGGATGATCATGGGACAGTTTTACCGCGACGGGGCTCTCCAATGCCCACGGCCGATCACCCCGGGCCGCGGAATGGACCCCGAGGTGGATCCATTCCACTCGGATCCACCGCCACCCGGCGCCTCAGGTGGTGTAGTCGGCGTTGATGTGCACGTACTCCTCGGTGAGGTCGCATCCGTAGACGGTGAACTCATCCCGTCCCGTGCGCAGCGACGCGTGGATCAGGATCTCGTCGCCCCTCAGATAGCCCGACAGCTCCTCCAGCTCCTCATCGGGCAGCAGGTGGGGGTAGACCTCCCGGTCCCCGAACCTGATGACCACCCTCCCCTGGTCGATGTCGGTGTACTCGGTGCACTTGCCGATCGCCATGGCCACCCGCCCCCAGTTCGGGTCCGCCCCGTAGACCGCGGTCTTCACCAGGGGAGAGTTCACGATGGACTTGGCGACCCGGCGGGCCTGGGTCCGATCCCGGGCCTCGTCCACGGTGACCACCAGCAGCTTGGTGGCCCCCTCCCCGTCGGCGGCCGTCTGGCGGGTCAGATCCAGGGCCACCTCGTGGAGAGCGCCCTCCAACGCCCCCTCGTCGACCGGCCCGGCCCGGCCCGAGGCCATGACCAGGGCCGTGTCGGAGGTGGAGGTGTCGGTGTCGATACTGACGGCGTTGAACGTGACGTCGATGACCCTCCGCCACATCCGGTCGAGGCGGTCGGCGGAGATCTCGGCGTCGGTGAAGACCAGGGTGATCAGGGTGGCCATGTCGGGCTCGATCATTCCCACGCCCTTGGACAGGCCCACGACCCGGGCCCCTCCCACCCTCGCCTCGGAGGTCTTGGGGTGGGTGTCGGTGGTCATCATCGCCGTGGCGGCGGCCACCGCGTCCACACCTCCTCCGGGCCATGACGCGCCCCTGAACCAGGTGCGGACCTTCTCCATGGGGTAGGGCCGACCGATCACCCCGGTGGAGGCGATCGCCACCTCGGTGGGTTCGCAACCGACCAGACCGGCGGTGAGGGCCACGACCTCCCGGGCATTTTCCATACCCCGCTCGCCCGTGGCCACATTGGCATTCTGGGCTATCACCACCGCGGCCCTCCCCCGGCCAGTGGCCGTGTTCTCCCGGGACACGACCACGCTCGGGCCGGCGAAGGTGCTCCGGGTGTACAACCCCGACACCGTCGCCGGGTGGTCACAACCCACTATGAGGACGTCGTCGCGGTCGGACTTGATGCCGATTCGGCCGATGGTGGCCGTGAATCCGAGGGGGAATCCGATGGGAGATGCGTTCACCCGGACAGACTAGGCCCCGCCCCTGACCGCGGTCATTCCCATTCGATCGTGCCCGGCGGCTTCGAGGTCACGTCGTAGACCACCCGGTTCACACCGTCCACCTCGTTGATGATCCGGTTGGACATGGTCGCCAGCAGCTCGTGGGGCAGCCGGGCCCAGTCGGCGGTCATGGCGTCCTCACTGGTCACGGCCCGGATGATGACCGGCCGGGCGTAGGTCCTCTCGTCCCCCATCACCCCGACGGAGCGGATGTCGGCCAGAACCGCGAAGGCCTGCCAGATCTCCCTCTCCAGTCCCGCGGCCCGGATCTCCTCCCGGACTATGGCGTCGGCGTGCTGGAGGATGGCCACCTTCGGGGGGGTCACCTCACCGATGATCCTCACCCCCAGGCCCGGTCCGGGGAAGGGCTGGCGCCACACGATCTCGTCGGGCAGACCGAGCTGGGAACCGACCTCCCTCACCTCGTCCTTGAACAGGTCCCGGAGGGGTTCGACCAGGTCCAGTTCCATGTCATCGGGCAATCCGCCGACGTTGTGGTGACTCTTGATGGTGGACGCCTGGCCGGCACCGGACTCGATGACATCGGGATACAGGGTGCCCTGCACCAGGAACCGGGCGTCGGTGAGTCCCCCGGTGGTGCGCTCGAAGATACGGATGAACTTCTCCCCGATGGCCTTGCGCTTCTCCTCGGGGTCGGTGACACCCTCCAGGACGGCGAAGAACTCCTCGGCGGCCTGAACGTGGATCAGCTCTATGCCCTGGGTGCGCCGGAACGTCTCGACGACCTGCTCGCCCTCACTCTGACGCATCAACCCCGTGTCCACGAACACGCAGGTGAGTTGGGGTCCGATGGCCCGGTGGACCAGGGCCGCGGCCACCGCCGAATCGACCCCACCCGACAACCCGCAGATGGCCCGCCCCTCACCGACCTGGGCCCGGATGGCCGCCACTGATTCGGAGATGATGTCCGTCGTGGTCCAGTCCGCCCCCAGGCCACAGATCTCGTGGAGGAAACGTTCGATGAGCCTCTGGCCCAGCGGGGTGTGGTTCACCTCCGGGTGGAACTGCACGGCGTAGAGACCGCGGTCGGGGTTCTCCATCATCGCCACCGGGGCGTCGGCGGTGCGCCCGGTCACCTCGAATCCCGGTGGGACCTCCACCACGGCGTCGAAGTGGCTCATCCACACCGACTGGATCTCCGAGGCGTCATGATCGAACAGGGCCGTGTCCCCGCTCTTGTACAGCTCGGTGCGGCCGTACTCGGCCCGGCCCGTCCGATCCACCCGACCACCCGTCTGAGCGGCCATCAACTGGGCCCCGTAGCAGATGCCGAGTATCGGAATGCCCAGTTCGTATATCGCCGGATCCAGGCTGGGGGCGCCCTCCACGTGAACCGACTTCGGACCGCCGCTGAGGATGAGGGCCGACACCCGGCGCGCCGCGATCTCCTCGGCCGTGACCGTGTGGGCCACGATCTCGCTGTAGACGGAGGCCTCCCTCACCCGGCGGGCGATGAGCTGGGCGTACTGGGCCCCGAAATCCACGACGAGGACTGTCTTGTGCTGCTCGCTTATGGCCATGACCGGCCGGGTCTCCGTTCGGGGGACGCTCTGGGGAAGATCAGATCCTACGACCCGGCGCCACCGGATCGTGCAATACCCCCTCGGGGGCCCCCTCCCGCTCCCCGGCCCGGGAGGTCTCGTGGCCCAGGAGGGCCCTCAGCCGGTCGGCGTCATCCAACCAGCCGACGAACTCGTCCAGCGGCATGGGGCGGCCCATGTGGAAACCCTGGGCCAGGTCACAGTGGAAGTCCCTCAGCAGCTCGTAGGAGGCCTGGTCCTCGACGCCCTCGGCGACCACCTCCATCCCGAGGTCGTGGGCCAGGTCGATCGTGGATCTCACGATCGTGAGGTCCGCCGAGTCGTCGGCCAGGTGCTGCACGAAGGAGCGGTCGATCTTGAGGGCGGTGGCCGGCAGTCGCCTCAGATAGCTGAGTGAGGAGTACCCGGTGCCAAAGTCATCGAGGTAGATCGGGAATCCGCGCTCGGCCAGGTCCGAGAGAACACCGATGACCATGTCCCACTCGGTCATCACCGCCTCCTCGGTGACCTCCACGCCGAGCATCGCCGTCGGTACGCCGGCGGCCTCGACCCTCCTCTGCAGGCGGGCCGGCAGTCCGACGTCCAGCAGATCCGTCGGTGAGAGGTTCAGGGCGATCTCGAGCCCAGCCGCGCCGGGGTGGAGAGAGGTCAGTCGCCGCCGGGCGGCCACGACCATCTCCACCACCTGCTGGGAGATCTCGCTGATCATCCCCGCTGACTCGGCCAGGGAGATGAATTCGTCAGGGGGTATGTAGCCCAGCCGCGGGTGGTGCCAGCGGATCAGGGCCTCGGCTCCGACGACCTCACCGGTGGCCAGTTCCAGCTTGGGCTGGAACCACATCTCGAAGTCCTCGTGATCCAGGGCCTTTCGCACCTCCCCCATCAGCAGCACGCGACGTCTCAGGGCCCGGTCTACGTCGGCGTCGTAGACGGCATGACCAGAGATCGACTCCGCGGCCCGGGTGAGGGCCATCTCCGACCAGCGCAGCAGGGTCGGCCCCTCCTCGGCCCGCAGGGACGCATCGGAGATACCAACCCCGGCCCGGACCCGCACCTCCACCGACATGGACGTGAGCCTCACCGGACCGCTCAGGACCGAGGCCACCTTCTGGGCCAGTGATTCGGCCCGCGGCACCATCTCACCCTCCAGCAGCAGGGCGAAGGTGTCCTCCTCCAACCGCGCCACCAGGCTCACCCCGGCGGTCAGGTCATCCTCGAGGATCCGGCTCACGGCCACCACCAGCTGGTTGGCGATGTCGTAGCCGAAGGTGTTGCTGATCCTCCGGAAGCCGACGATCCCCACGGTGACCACGGCCAGGGAGTCCCCCTCGGCCAGGAGCCTCTTCACCTCTCCGGTGAACCTCATGCGGTTCGCCAACCCGGTCAGTCCGCAACTCAGGGCGGCCAACTCCAGTTCCCCCACCGTGATGCCCCGTCCCAGGGCCCCCTCGAAGCGGGGCATGGAGCGGGCGACCCTGGCCATGGTGAGCATCGGGGGCCTCCAGTTCACACCGTGGCCGAGATGGAGCACCAGATGCATCATCTTGTCGGTGCCGGCCAGTATCGGGAACACCAGAAGACCGGGGACCACGAACGTCGCCTGTTCCAGCGACCTCAATCCCCCGGAATCGGACCGGTCACCGGCGAACTCGGTCACGGTCAATCCGCCATCGGATCGGTAGATGCCCCGGTGCCCCAGTACACCATCGGACCACACGTGGAGTTCGGCCCGGTCCACGCCGGGGGTGGCGGAGAACCAGGCCAGGGCATCGGGTAGGGAGTCGGAGAGATCCCGCGTCAGGTCCGTGGCCGCGGTCAGGGCCCGACGACGGTTGATGGCCCGGAGGGCGGAAAGGGCCCACACCGCGCCGAGGACCATCAACAGGTACAGGGGCGGACTCATGGTCGGAACGGGCTCGGGGGCATCACCGTTCCCCTTCGGCCGCTGGGTACTGGGATGTGAGAATTGGGGAACCGGTCCCGGGCCCCACCCCTCCGGGTCCCCGGGGAGTCGGAACCCGCGGGCCCCGGCGACCGAATCCGATCAGACCAGTTCAGTTCAGACCAGACCAGACCAGTTCAGTTCAGCCCCAGACCGACGAGCAGGAGTTGATGCAGCAGCCGAGCGGTGGCCCCCCAGATGGTGTCACCGGGGACCTCGAAGAAGTGAATCGTCCGCAGGCGGCCCTCCCACGGCCACAGCTC
>JALSTE010000542.1 GCA_026983855.1 Acidimicrobiia bacterium | reverse complement strand
CAGGCACAGGGCCCGGCCGGCGTCGACGGGATCCACGGCGGAGAGGTCCAGTCGGCCCTCGGCGTCGAAGGGCACCGGCACCGCCCGGCAGCCGGCCAGGGTGGCGCCCATGGCGTAGCTGGGGTAGGAGATCTCGGGGTAGAGCACCGTGTCGCGGCCGGGGTCCCGGAGGCGCAGCAGGTGGGGAAGCCCGGCCACGAACTCCTTGGCCCCCACACAGGCCGCCACCTCCCCGGGGCCCACCTCCACCCCGAAGCGGGCCGCCAACCATGACCGGGCGGCTTCGCGGTAGGCGTCGGTGCCGACCGACGGCGGGTAGCCCCGCTCCGACCCCGATCCCCCGAGGGCCTCCACCACCCCGGCCGGCGGGGGGTCACACGGGGTGCCGATGGACAGGTCGATCAGACCACCCGGCAGACGCTCGGCGGCGGGAATCAGCCCCTTGAGGCGATCGTGGGGGTAGGGCGGGGGCACGAATCCCCTCGTCGGGCCCGTCACCTCCGGTCCCCCACCACGTACTCCCCGAGGAGTTGCCGCGAGGCCTCGTCCAGACGGGCCCGGACCCGGGTTCCCTCGTCCTCGTGTATCTCCACCAGCACCTCCCCCTCACGGTGGACCGAGGCCATCACGTCACCACGTTCGTAGGGGATGAACAACTCCACCATGTCCAGCATGGACCGGAGGCGGTCGCCGATGACGCTGAGCAGGGTGTCCACCCCCTCCCCGGTGGTGGCGGATATGGCCACCGACCCCGGGTGCTCCCTCACCAGACGGGCCACGCCCGTACCCCGGTCGGCCTTGTTGAACACGATCAGCTCCGGAACCTCACCGGCGCCTATCTCCCCCAGCACCAGATGCACGGCGGCCATCTGGGCCTCGGGGTCGGAGGCGGAGGCGTCGACCAGGTGCACCAGCAGGTCGGCCTCGGACACCTCCTCGAGAGTGGACATGAACGCCTCGACCAGGGAGTGGGGCAGTTTGCGGATGAAGCCCACCGTGTCGGACAGCAGAACCGTCTCCCCCCCGGGGAGCTGGAGGCGGCGGGTGGTGGCGTCGAGGGTGGCGAACAGACGATCCTCGACCAGCACCCCCGAACCGGTGAGCCGGTTCAGCAGGGTGGACTTGCCGGCGTTGGTGTAACCCACGATGGCCACGGTGTGGAAACGGGAGCGGCGTCGGGCCTTGCGCTGGTTCTGACGGCGCAGTCGCAGGGCCTCCAGCTCGCGTTCCAGCTTGGTGAGACGGCGCTGGATACGGCGGCGGTCCACCTCGAGCTGGGTCTCACCGGGACCCCGGGTGCCGATCCCGCCCCCCTGCTGGGAGAGCTGAAGGCCCCGTCCCCGCAGGCGGGGCAGACGGTAGCGGAGCTGGGCCAGCTCCACCTGGGCCCGGCCCTCCAGGGTGGTGGCGTTCTGGGCGAAGATGTCCAGGATGACCGCGGTGCGGTCCAGGGCCGAGCGGCCGAAGATGCGCTCCAGGTTGAACTGCTGGGCCGGGCTGAGGTCGGCGTCGAACACCACGGTGTCGACGTCGAGGGCCTCGGCCAGATCGTGGATCTCGCGGGCCTTGCCCCGACCGATGAAGGTGGCGGGGTCGGGATGGGTGCGCCTCTGCACCACCCGGTCCACCACGTCGGCCCCGGCGGTGTCGACCAGGCGCTCCAGCTCGTCGAGCCCCTCGGTGATCTCCTCGAAGGGGACCCCGGGCTCCTGGAGGGCCACGATGATGATCTTCTCCCGGAAGGTGCGTTCGATCAGCCCGGCGGTGGCCCCGCCGAACTCCCCGAACGCCCCCCGGTGGGAGTCGTCCCCCCGGTGCTCCGCAACCGTGGGGTCGTCCCCCCGGGAGTCGTTCACATCAACCATCCGGGCTCCACGTCCACCGCGGCCACGTAGGCGGCGGGACCGGTGAGGCGGACCGTGCCGTCGGGACCGATCTCCACCCTGACCCCCCCTCCGGGCATCACGACGTCCACCTTCGGACCCACCAGGTCCCACCGGTGGGCGGCCCAGGCGGCGGCGCAGGCCCCGGTGCCGCAGGCCTGGGTGGCGCCGGCCCCGCGTTCCCAGACCCTCAGGTCCACGGTGTCGGGCTCCC
>JALSTE010000541.1 GCA_026983855.1 Acidimicrobiia bacterium | reverse complement strand
CGGGCTGGACGTGGCCACACCGGGCTGGGTCGAGCTGGACGGCACGACCGCCCTGGCCTACGTCCGTAGCCGGAAACTGCAGATGCAGCGGATCGACGGCCGCTGGGTGAATGCCAGTCCCCGGGCCGACCTCGACCGGATCGACCGTCAGCAGCAGTTCGTCCGTGACGCCGTGGATCAGGCCCTCTCCGATGTGGTCTCCAACCCGGCCACCCTGATTGAGGTGCTCGACATCGCCGCCGACACGGTGGTGACGTCCAACTCCTTCAGTGTCGTCTCCGACGGGAGGGACCTGGCCGACTGGTTCTCCGGGTTCGGCAGCGACCAGCTCGACACCATGTCCCTGGCGGTGTTCGACCTTCCGGCCACTCCCGAGCACGGCAACGAGGCCAGGTTGGGGATGCTGCCCCAGGCCCAGGACCAGCTCGACATCTTCCGTGGCATCAACCCCGACGATGTCGTTCCCAAGCGGGTGGAGGTGACGGTGGTGGGACTCGACCGCTCCAGTGCGGCAACCGTCGGCGACGCCCTCGACGCACTGGGATTCGACGTGGGGCGCCGATCGTCGGGTTCGAGGGCCGAGGCCGGACCCGAGCTGCGCTACGGACCGGGGGGTCATCAGGCCGCCAACCTGGTCGCCGCCTTCATCGACGGTCCGGTCACCTTCGTGGCCGATGACGCCCTGTGGGGGAATCAGGTGGTGTTGGAACTGGGCCGCGAACCGGTGACCGTCCTCGATCAACCCCACTCCCTCGAGGTGGGGGCCACTCCCATCGCCCTGCCGACCACCACGACCTCTCCTAGCGCAGCCACGACCACCGTAACCACCGAACAGATCTACGCCTTCGACTGCAGCGCACCCCGTGAACAGGGATGAACGGTGGGTTGGGCGGTGGGCCCGCACCGGGGGCGGTGGGGGCCGTCCCCCGATGGCCGGCGGGCGGGGAGCCTGCCATCGGGAATGTGATCGGGTTCGGGGCCCGGGCGGTTACGGTTCCTACCCGAACTGCCGACTGTACCTGTGGGCCGAGGTAGTCCAGGCCGGTCCCGGAAGGAATGACTGATGAGCAAGATCGCGGTGATCGGCACCGGCTACGTCGGGCTGACAACGGGAGCGTGCTTCGCCCACATGGGCCATGAGGTGGTCTGCGCCGACATCGACGAGGCCAAGGTGGCCAGTCTGCAGAGGGGCGAGGTGCCGATCCTCGAACCGGGACTGGATGACCTCGTGCGTCAGGGGATCGAGGGGGACCGCCTCCGATTCGTGCTCGGCGGGGCCGCGGCGGCCGCTGACTGTGAGTTCGCCTACCTGTGTGTCCCCACCCCCCAGGGTGAGGACGGCTCGGCCGATCTCAGCTATCTGGAGGCCGCGGCCAGGGAGATCGGTCCGGTGCTGCCCTCCGAGGCCGTGGTCGTCAACAAGTCGACCGTTCCCGTGGGGTCCACCAAGGTGGTCGAACGGGCCATGGGTCGCCACGACGTGAAGGTGGTGTCCAACCCCGAGTTCCTCCGTGAGGGCTCGGCGGTCCACGATTTCCTGAACCCGGACCGGGTTGTCATCGGCACCGACGACCGGGCCACGGCGGTCAAGGTCTCGGGGCTCTTCCTGGGACTGAACGCCCCCCTCATAGTCACCGACCCGGCCTCGGCCGAGACCATCAAGTACGCCGCCAACTCCTTCCTCGCCACCAAGCTGTCGTTCATCAACGCCATGGCCGCGGTGTGCGAGGCGGTGGGGGCCGACATCGACGACGTGGTCCTCGGGATGGGCTCCGATCCCCGCATCGGGCCCCAGTTCCTCCGGCCGGGACCCGGCTGGGGGGGCTCCTGCTTCCCCAAGGACACCCGGGCCCTCGTTCACATCGCCGAGGACGCCGGGTACGACTTCGAGATGCTCAAGCAGGTCATCGAGGCCAACACCCAGCAGTTCGAGCTAACCGCCGACCGGGTGGAGCACCATCTCGGTCGTTCCGTGGACGGGGTGAGGATCGGAGTGTGGGGCCTCACCTTCAAGGCCAACACCGATGACCTCCGGGAGAGCCCGGCCCTGGAGGTGGCCGGCCGGCTGCAGGACCGGGGGGCGGTCCTCTCCTGCTAC
>JALSTE010000540.1 GCA_026983855.1 Acidimicrobiia bacterium | reverse complement strand
CACAGAACCGGGGCGGGCGAATCAGACGGAGGTCAGGTCTAGACCCCCCCGGCCCCCCAACGCAGAAAACCGGGGCGGGCGAATCGGACGGGGGGCCTTAGCCTGACCCGGTATGCGGATGAGTCCCCACCACATGCTGGCCCACGACCCCGAAGCGGTGAAGGACGCCTCCCTGGACCGACACGTGATGAGACGGGCGTGGGAGTTCGCCCGTCCGTTCCGTCCCATGATCTGGGCCTTCGTGGCCACCATCGTGGCCCGGGCCCTGCTGCAGTTGGTACCGCCTCTGCTGTTCGCCCGCATCATCGATGACGGCATCGTCGGGGGTGACCGCGGGGTCATCAACCTCCTGTCGGCGATCGTGGTGGCGTCCGCCGTCGTGGAGGCCGCCCTGGCCCTGGCCGAACGCTGGTTCTCCGCCCGGGTGGGTGAGGGGCTCATCTACCGCCTGCGCACGGCACTGTTCGACCACGTCCAGCGCATGCCCCTGTCGTTCTTCACCCACACCCAGACCGGGGCCCTGATCAGTCGGTTGAACAACGACGTGATCGGGGCCCAGAGGGCGGTCACCGGAACCCTCGGCCAGGTGGTGTCCAACGTCGTGGTCGTGACCTCCACCGTCATCGCCATGCTCCTGCTGGACTGGAGACTCACCCTTCTGGCCCTGGTGCTGCTGCCGCTCTTCGTCATCCCGGCCAAGAGGGTCGGGCGACGGCTCCAGAAGCTCACCCGGGAGCAGATGGACCTCAACGCCGAGATGAACAACACCATGACCGAGCGTTTCAGTGTCGGGGGAGCCCAGCTCGTCAAGCTTTTCGGGCGGCACGACCGCGAACTCGAGGAGTTCGAGGACCGGGCCGGACGGGTCAGGGACATGGGAATCCGTAGCGCGCTCTATGGTCGGACCTTCTTCATCGCCCTGGGTCTGGTGGGTTCGATCGGAACCGCCCTCATCTACTGGGTGGGGGGCCTCATGGCCGTCTCCGGTTCCATCGCCCCGGGGACCCTGGTGGCCCTGGCCCTGCTGGTGGCCCGCATCTACCAGCCACTCACCTCCCTGACCAGCGCCCGGGTGGACGTCATGACCGCCATGGTCTCCTTCGAGAGGGTGTTCGAGGTCCTGGACAGCCCCCGGGCCATCGACGACAAGCCCGGGGCCTACGACCTGGTGGCACCCCGCGGGCGGGTGGCGATGGAGGGTGTCCGGTTCACCTACCCCACCTCGGGTTCCTCGGCCCTGGCCGGGCGGGCCTCGGCCACCCCCAACGCCGAGGTTCTCCACGGGGTGGACATAGAGGTCCCGGCCGGATCCATGCTGGCCCTGGTCGGACCTTCGGGGGCCGGTAAGTCGACCATCGCATCACTGGTCAACCGCCTCTACGACGTGACCGGGGGCCGGGTCACCATCGACGGCCACGACGTTCGGGACCTGACCCAGGAATCACTGCGATCGGCCATAGGGGTCGTGTCCCAGGATCCCCACCTGTTCCACGAGACCGTCGCCGCCAACCTGCGCTACGCCCGGCCCGGGGCCACCGACGACGAGTTGGAGGAGGCCTGCCGGGCGGCGCGCATCCACGAGGTGATCGCCTCTCTACCCGACGGCTACCAGACCGTCGTCGGGGAGCGCGGGTACCGCCTGTCGGGGGGTGAGAAGCAGCGCCTCTCCATAGCCCGCCTGCTGCTGAAGAACCCCGCCATCGTGATCCTCGACGAGGCGACCAGCCACCTGGACTCCGAGAACGAGGCCCTGATTCAACAGGCCCTCGAGCACGTGCTCTCGGGCCGCACGTCCATCATCATCGCCCACCGCCTGTCCACGGTGCGCAGCGCCGACAGGATCGTGGTCCTGGACCGTGGCCGGGTGGTCGAGTCGGGCACCCACGACGAACTCACCGCCTCGGGCGGCCTCTACGCCGAACTCCACCGCACCCTGCTCACCGGGCGGGCGGCGGCGGAATCGCCCTCCTCCTGAGCCCACCCGACGCGGTGAACAGCCATTGACGGCTGGCCCGGCGCGGAGCTCAACAACCACCCACGGCTGGCCCGGCGCGGAGCTCAACAACCATTCATGGCAAGCCGGGCACGAAGCTCAACAACCACCCACG
>JALSTE010000539.1 GCA_026983855.1 Acidimicrobiia bacterium | reverse complement strand
GAATGTCCGTGGCGTGTACACGGCGGAGTCGCTGCCCATCTCGGTACGGAAGATCTGGTCTCCCTCGGAGTAGTAGTCCGACATCAGCCTCTGATAGGCGGAGTCGGCCGCGGCGGAGATGTCGGGATCTCCGGTGACCCGGGCGGCCACGTAGAGGCCCCGGACCGCCGCCGCCTGGGCTTCCAGGCTCCTGGAGTCACCGTGCCCCTCACCGACCGTGGAGGTGTCGAAGTAGCCACCCTCGCCGTCGGAGAGTTCGGTGATCATGTAGTCGGCCTGATCGCTGACGGCCTGCAGGGCCGGATCGTGCAGCGGGGTTCCGGCGAACTGCTCCACGAATCCCTCCAGCCCCACCAGCAGGTAGGCGCTGTCGACGGTGGACACCTGGTCCCCCCGGGTCACCGAACCTCCTTCCAGTCCGGCGGTGTCGACGAAGACCGCCGCCTCGGGGTCGAAGTGCATGGCCATCAGGTTCAGGAAGATGGCCCGGGAGGTTCCCTTCATGAGGTCGTAGGGGCCCGGGGTACCCGTCTCGGATTTCGAGGCGGGGAAGGGTGCGCCGTCGAAGGCCTCCTTGTAGGCCAGGTGGGCGGAGTCACTGGTGTCGTTCGGGTTCATCATGTTCGTGAACGAGGTGGTTCCCCACAGCAGGGACGCCTGGTCGAACAACTGGCTGGAGGGGTCGTCGACGCTCAGCTCCGTCGCCCCGGGGGGCAGGTTCGGGGCGATCTCCCCCTCGGTCACGGAGATCATGTGGGGGAAGTAGCGGATCCCGTCGGCGGGGTCGTAGCCGGCGAGGTCGACCGATCCCAGCTCGGAGCCGTCGTAGGCCAGTCCCCCCGTGAGGAAGGCGACCTTGTTGATGGCCTCCGCCGTGAGGATCATGCCTATGAATCCGTCGCGTGAGTCACCCCCGTAGAACACGTCGTTCTCCGGGTCGAACTGGGGACTGCCCGGCAGATCGGGTGAGACCGTACCGTCGGCGTCGATACCCTCATTGGCGCCGTTGTGGAAGGCGCTCAACATGTCCTCCGCCCACAGGTACTGCTTCATCATGGTCTGGCCCATGGTGCCGGGGTTCAGGCGGTAGTCGAAGGTGCTCCGGTCCCAGCGCATCGTCGACACGTCGGTCCACTCGAAGGTGGCGGGATCGGGCGCCTGGGTGAGGTGGGGGTCACCGGACACGTATTCGGCGAACTGGGGCCAGGCGTTCCCCGGTGGGGGCTCATTGGACAGGGCGGAGAAGTTCATGATCGCCTTGACCAACTCGTCGTCCTCGTTGGTGCCGTTGGGGGCCGACGTGAACGATCCGTCGAAGCCGTCGGGTTCGGCGGCCGCCGCCCGTCGGACCAGGGGGGCCCACATCATGTGCAGCCCGATACCGGAGTTGCGGACCACGGTCCCCAGCTGATAGCGGGAGTACTCGTAGTTCTCGATTCCCAGGGTGTAGGCGCGATCGTCGGGGGCCCCGGGGACCGCGGGATCGAGATCGTCGAGGTTGTAGCCCAGGGCCTCGGCGAAGGGCTCACCACTCTCGTTGATCTCATTGGCCAGGAGCATCTGGTCGATGGTGACGTACCGATCGGTGGAGATACTGGCCGTGACCTCCTCCACGGGTGCGCCGGTGGTCGTGGTGGCCTCGGTGGTGCTGGTAGTGGTGGCGGGTGCCTCGCTGGTCGTGGCGGGGACGGTGGTGGGTGTGGCGGTGGTGGATGACTCCGCCTGGTTGGTTCCGCTGCTGTCACTGCAGGCGGCCGCCACCAGGGATCCGGCCGCCAGGGCGGCCAGATACCTCATGCGCTTGGTGTTCACGGGACGTGCTCCATTCGTTGGAAGTTCGGCGCGCCCGATCGGTGCGGACGGATAACCCCCACCGGTTGGCCCGTACTTCCCGGAACCCTCCGAAATTTCCCGATGTCGAGTGTGTCCGGCGGCGACCCATCCTGGGTTGGGGATCTGCCTTCAATCGACGGAATTCGACCACCGAGCGTCGCATCGGTTGGCTACCACCGGTGGTGTGGGGGAGCGGAGCCACCGAGGGCGGGGTGAGGTCCACCCTGGACTCCATGTCGCATCGGTTGGCTACCACCGGTGGTGTGGGGGAGTCTG
>JALSTE010000538.1 GCA_026983855.1 Acidimicrobiia bacterium | reverse complement strand
GCACCGAGGCCTACCGCCGCTCCGACGGTATCGCCGTCATCCCCGCCGCCCTGCTCACCGTCTGATGCCACGAGTACACGTCAGCCAATTCGGATCAGCCTTGGAGTTCTCGGGGGTTGACGGGCACCGGGTCTGAGGTGATGTTGGTCGTCTCGGCAACGAGGTCCCGGTGTCCCGGTCCGCACTCACGTGGGTTTCGTGACCTGCGGGCGAGTGATGACGTCGAACGTTTCGTCCCGGTCCGCACTCACGTGGGTTTCGTGACCTGCGGGCGAGTGATCTCGCCGAACGTTTCGTCCCGTGAGCACTCACCTGGGTTTCGTGGGTGCGATGTCGGGTTGGCTCCACCGAGGGTGTGGCCGGCGACCACCTGTGGGCCGCTGATGGGGGTCTGGGCCCGCTGAACTCAGCGGCCGACGGTCTGCCAGATCAGCTCGGTAACCGAGGCCTGCACGGCCATGGCGCCGTGGAGAGCACCGAGGTCCGTTGTGGGGGCCCTCATGGATCCGGCCAGGGTGCGGCGCCGGGCCTCGGCCAGATTGTCCTCTCCGATGGCCTCGGGGGCCGGGGTGGCGGCATTCATGGTGGCCATCGGACCCAGGAACACGTAACCGCCGGCCCAGACACCGAGGGCCGGGCTCTCATGGGCGGTCGAGCACGCCAGGGGGGCGAAGGGGCCACCCGTGATGTCGAAGCCAACCGGAAACTTCGGTCCGTCCTCGGCGGCGAACACCATGTCGATGAGCCCGTCGGCGGGGTACACGAGTTCGGGGCCGGCTCCGGGGGGGCCGGCGAGGGGCTGATGGAGCAGGATCGTCTTCACCCGATCGGCCAGGGTTCCGAACACGTGGTTGCCCGTTCCCAGGACCCGACCGTTGTCGATCTCGGTGTCGATCCGGTCGATCTCGGGATGGACGGGCCGACGGTACTGGGTCATGGCGTGGCTGGTGTTCACCGCGATGAGGGCCCGGGCCCGGCGGGACACGAACTCGGTGTTGATGACCGTGGCCATGAACCGGGAGAGAGGCCCGCGGTCCCGCAGGTGGACCCACGCCTCGGGTTGGAGCAGATCGGCGGTGTCGGTGACCGTGTCGTAGGCCAGGTCGTAGTCGAGCCCCACCACCCGGAAACTCGGGGCGCCGGGATCGCGCCTCCGGTTGACCGCCCAGGCCGCCTCGAGGATCTCCACCTGCTCACGGTTGATGCTCAGATGCCGGATCCCCCACCGGTAGACCAGGTTCAGGGCCAGACCGGGGTCGAACTCCGGGGCGCTGATCAGCAGGTCTATGAGGGGCTGATCATCGGCCAGCAACCAGTCGACCCCCAGGTTCCAGACACCGGCGTCCATCAGGTGGGGAATCAGGTCGACGAGGAACCGGGCTCCCTGACGGGTGGGTCCGAACTCACCGAGGAAGACGAGGTCGTGCTGGCCGAAGCAGCCGGCCACGTACTCCGCCGGTGAAGCCGACCCGTCGGAGACGTGCTGGTTCAGGCGACCCACCAGGGAGTGGTCGACCGGCCCGAGGTGGTTGACCCGTCTGAACTCGTCCACGGCATCGAGGGTCTGTTCGTCGGCGCCGGTGTCCATGACGGAACGAGAGTACCGATCCCCACGAAAAGTGCCAGGGTCGGCCCTGAATTCCCCCGGTTGTCCCACTCGGCGTGGCCTGTTCCACGACCCCAGGACCGGTGGTCGTTTCTGAAGCGGTGGCGGCGGGCGTTGGGTCCTGGGTTGATGTCGGGTGTCTACCTGCCGGTGGTCGTTTCTGACGCGGTGTGGGCGGGCGTGGGGTCCTGGGTTGATGTCGGGTGTCTACCTGCCGGTGGCCTTGCGGGTGGCCGCCCCCAGCGCCACGCCCAGGAGGGTTCCGGCCAGGGCGGCCCGCCCCTTGTCCGATCGGGTGGCCTTCTCGTAGCCGACCTCGATCCGCTCCCGCTGGGCCGCACGGTTGCGGGCCTCGATGGTCTCGAGGGCCACGTCCACCTCGGCCCCGATGAACACGCAGAATGCGGTCACGTACAGCCAGAGCATCAGGGCCGTTATCGCCCCCAGGAGTCCGGCGGCCCCGCTGAACTTGTCGACGTTGGCCGTGTAGATGCTCAGCAGGCCCGAGGCCACGATCCACACGATCGTTCCGGTTATGGCGCCTGGGGTCGTGAGACGGAATCGGTTGGTGGGGCGGTTGGGTCCGAGGTTGAACAGCACCGATATGGCCATGGACATGAGCAGGATCAGGACCGGAAAGCGGGCGATCCCTATCAGGATCCGGCCGACGGTGCCCAGATCGAGGGCGGCCAGCAGACCCGGGAGGACCGCCAGGGCGAACAGCGAGGCGCTGAACAACACCACCGCACCGAACGTGAACAGCAGGGCCGTACCCCTCAGGGCCACGAAGCCACGGGTCTCCCTGAGACCGTAGATCTGGTTGAGGGTGGCGATCACGTGCTTCACCGCGGCCGAGGCGCTCCAGAGGGCGGCGAGGATCCCGATGACCGCGGTCAGACCCAGACCACCGGAGGCCCCCTGGGCTATGGCCGTCAACTGGTCGGTGAGGAAGAGTCGTGTGCTCTCCGGCGCGCCCCCCATGGCGTCCTGAATCTGACGGGTGATGTCGGCGGGATCGGCCACCAGGCCGTAGATGGAGATCGTGGCGGCCAGGGCGGGGAACAGGGCCAGGAATCCGAAGTAGGCGATTCCCCCCGATATGACGGGAACGTTGTCCTGCTTGAGGGAGTCCTTCACCTCCAGGGCGACGTCCTTCACTCTCGACATGACCGAGCCTCCTCACCGGTGGTGGGTCCGACCCCGGGGGCCGGGATGGTTTCCGGGGCCCGATCGTAGGCGGCCCGACGGGGGGAACCGGTCCGACACCGGGGGAGCGGGGGCCGTGGCGCAGGTTGGCCCCCGGGCCCAGGGTACGTATCGTGAATCGGCCGGTCGCCGGGTCCTGAGGATCCCGGCCACCGGTGACATCGAGGGTCGGCACCTGAGGTGCGGCCGGGAGAGTTTGGGGACCCATCAGTGACGCTTCATCTGCACGACACCCGACTCGACAGGATCGTGGCCTTCGAACCCGGGCCGGTCGTGAAGATGTATGTGTGTGGCATCACCCCCTATGACTCGACCCATCTGGGTCACGCCGCCACCTACCTGACCTACGACCTGGTGGTGAGAAGGCTCGAGGATCTGGGTCACCTGGTGGAGATGGTCCGCAACTTCACCGATGTGGACGACTCGATCCTGCCCAAGGCCCGCGAACTCGGAATCGACTTCCTGGAGCTGGCCGAGACCGAGATCGCCCGGTTCCACAAGGACATGGCCGATCTGAACACCCGGCCACCGTTCTCCGAACCGCGGGCCACCGAGTGGGTGTACTGCATGGTGGAGCTCATCGAGAACCTGGCCCGGGCCGGGCACACCTACACCGTGGACGGCACCACCTGGTTCGATGTCACGACCTCCCCCGGGTTCGGGAACCTCTCGGGGTACGACGAGGCGACCATGGTGGAACTGGCCCGGGAGCGGGGCGGCACCCCCGACGACCCCCGGCAGCGCCACCCCCTGGACTTCGTGCTGTGGCTGCCCTCCGCCGCCGACGAGCCCTGCTGGGAGTCACCGTTCGGGCCGGGGCGCCCGGGCTGGCACATCGAGTGCTCGGCCATGGGGATGGCCGCCCTGGGACCGGTCATAGACCTTCACGGTGGGGGCAGCGATCTGATCTTCCCCCACCACGAGTGCGAGGTGGTGCAGAGCGAGTCCGTCACCGGCTCGACTTTCGTGAAGCACTGGATGCACACCGAGATGGTCTCCTACCAGGGGGAGAAGATGTCGAAGAGCCTCGGCAACCTGGTGTTCGTCAGCGATCTGGTCGAACGGGGTGACGCCAGGGCGGTGCGTCTGGCGTTGATGAGGCACCACTATCGGACTCCCTTCGAATGGTTCGACGAGGAGTTCGACCGGGCCATGGACCTGCTGGGCCGGCTGCTCGAGGCCGCGTCCGGGGCGACCGGTCCCCAGGCCGGACCCCTGACCGACGCGGTCAGGGCCGCCCTCGACGCCGATCTCGACACCCCGGCGGTGGTCTCCCTGCTGGAGGACGCCGCCGTGGCCCTGGTCGGTGCGGCTCACCGCGATGTCTCGGCGGCATCGGATCTGGCGGCGGCATCGGCCCTGGTGGGTGTGGACCTCTTGGGTGAGGGTATCCGGAGGGGGTCCATGACTTCCGCTGACACGTGAGTTCGGCCCGCGTGGCCTACTGTCAGGGCCATGGTTGAAGCGGACCACCCGGGTCCCCCCGAGGGCGTCACGAACGTGGTCGATCCCCGCACGGGTGTGGATCCCACCCCGGGCCCGGCCCGGACGGTGACCCCCGATCCGGCCGACCCCCTGGACCGCAAGGTGCAGCCCCTGGCGGCCGCCGCGGTGCTGGTCCTGGCCCTGGTGGCCGTGTGGTGGTGGAGGCGTACCCGTGGCCGCTGAGGCCCCGGATGGCACCTCGACCCCCCGGATGCCCCGGTACATATCGCCCTCGGCGGCGGGAACCTTCAGGCGCTGTCCCGCCCGCTGGCGGTACCGCTACGTGGATCGACTTCCCGACCCCCCCGGTCGCCCGGCCCTGCTCGGCACGTTCGTGCACCGGATACTCGAGGAATTGCTGGAACTCGAACCCGCCCTTCGCCATCCCGACATGGCCCGCACCGTCGCCCGCAGGGTGTGGCCGGAGATGTCCTCCTCGGCGGACTTCCTCGCCCTGGAACTTGACGAGGGGGAACAGCGTCGCTTCCGATGGGACGGGTGGCATCTCGTGGAGGCCTACTTCCGGATGGAGGATCCGGCCGCCGTCCGGGTGGTGAAGAACGAACAGAGGGTGAGAGCGGCTCTGGCCGGTGTTCCCTTCATGGGAATCATCGACCGGGTGGAGAGGGTCGGGGACGAGATCGTCGTCACCGACTACAAGACCGGCAAGGCCCCCACGGCCCGTTTCGAGGGGGAGAGGCTGGAGCAGGTGCTGCTCTACGCCGCCGCCCTGGCCGCCAACGGTTCGGAACCCGGCCGGGCCCGTCTGATGTACCTCGGTAACCGGACGATCGAGGTCGAGGTCTCCGACGAGGGCACCTCGCGGGTGGTGGAGGCCCTGGCGGCCACCTGGGCCGAACTCGGTGATTCGGTGGAGGCCGATGAGTTCCCGACCCGGCCCGGCCGCCAGTGCGGCTGGTGTCCGTACGCCGAGGTGTGCCCTGACGGTCGTCTCCAGTTGGGTCTGAGCGTCCCGGCCTGAGGGTTGGGTGCCCTGACGGCCGTCCCGGCTGGGCGTGAGCGGCGGGGTCTGAGCGGTCGCCTGCGCTCATCTCCCCGGGTCGGGATCAGTCGACCAGTTCCAGGCTGATGGTGCGCCGGGCCGGGTCGGCGGCCACCAGGCGGACCTTGATCCGGGCCCCGGGTTCGAGGCGCCCCTCGATGTCGGCACTGACCGCCACCCTGGGTATCTGGATCCGGGACCGGCCCCGTCCCACGGCCTTGGTCACCGTGGCCTCGAACACCTCCCCCACCCGGTCGGCGAGGATCATCGACTCCACGAAGTCGACCATGGCCCGTTCGAGGGAGCCCTCCCGGCGGCGGGCATCCCTGAGAATATCGGGGAGCCGGGGCAGACCCTCCAGGGCCCAGGCGGGGATCTCGGTACCCGAGTGGAGCGCCAGGCACACCTCATTGGTGAATCGGTCCCCCACTCGTCGGAGGGGGGCGGTCACGTGGGCGTAGCGGGCGGCTATCGCCCAGTGGGTGGAGTGTTCGGGGATCTCCCCGTCGAAGAACACGTAGTCGGCGCCCCGAAGGGCCCTCACCGCCTGGGACAGCAGTGAGGCGTGGGAGGGGATGTTCGGCTCCAGGGTCCGGACCCGTTCGGCGTAGTCCATGTCCTCGGGCCAGTCGATACCGAGGGCCAGGGCGGCGTGGCGGATCTCCCCGAGCACCCCGGGCTCGGGTCCGGGCAGTATCCGCAGAAGGCCGATCCCGCCCTCGACCATGATCGAGGCCGCCGCCATCCCGGTGAGCAGGGAGATCTGGGCGTTCCAGTCCTCTATGTCGACCTTGGTCTCCCAGACCAGGCGGTAGCAGTCCCCGTCGTGAATCACCTCCTGACCCGGCAGGTTGAGACTCACCCCGCCCCTCTTCCGCTCCAGTTCGGCCCGGAGCAGACCGACCTCCCGCAGGAGAAGGAGGGTGCGCGAGGCCTCACCGGTGTCCAGCATCGCCGCCGCTCCGCGGTACGAGAGCTTCTCCCGGCTGCGGACGATGGCCCGGCGAAGGTCCACGGCGCGGAGTTCCCCGGTGGCGTCGAGGTCGAGGGTCCACAGGATCGAGGGGCGGTCCTGGCCGGGCAGGAGGCTGGCCGCCCCCTCACTCAGCACGGCGGGGTGCAGCGGGGTGCGACCGTCGGGCGAGTAGAGGGTGAGTCCCCGGCGGAGGGACTCGGCGTTCACGGGATCGCCGTCCCCGATGAATGCCGCCGGGTCCGAGATCGCGTAGTGGACCCGGTATCCGTCCTCCCGGGTCTCGATGTGCACGGCCTGGTCGAGGTCCATCGACTCGGGCGGGTCGATGGTCACGAACTCGATTTCGGTGCGGTCGACGGGGTCGGCTCCGGCCCGGGGCCGGGCGGCGGAGACTCCCTCCACCGCCAGTTCGGCCGCCTTCAGCACCTCGGGGTCGAAGTCGACGGGGATTCCGAGTTCCTCCCTGATGGCGGCGAATCCCTCCAGGAGGGGGGCCGAGGGGGTTGATCGCATGGGCAGTCTCGACATGGCCGCAAGGTAACCCCTCCCGGGGATCTCTTCATCCCCGGGCCCGGTGGGGCCCCACCCCGCGGGCGTGCCGGACACGGGGTGGGACTTCATCCCCGGGCCCGGTGGGGCCCATTGGCCCCCGGTCAGGGACTCCCGTCGAGGTCAGCGGTGGCTGAGCCGTACCTCGTGCAACAGGCTGGTGTCCACGTCGTAGACGAAGCCCCGGATGCTCTCCTTGTGGGCGAGGAACGGGGACATGTACAGCCTCTGTATCGACTGCCGCACATCGTCGAAGGGGTCCTTGAACGACTCGAGGGCCCACCAGGGCTTGACCCCCACCTCCCTCTCGATGAGGGCCTTGAACTCGTACTCGGCGATGTCGTGGAGGCCACAGTCGGTGTGGTGCATCAGCAGGATCCGTCTGGTGCCCATCGCCCTCTGGGACAGGCACAGGGAACGGATCACGTCATCGGTGATCACCCCACCGGCGTTACGGAGGATGTGGGCCTCCCCGTTGCGCAGTCCGAGGATGCGGAACACGTCCATACGGGAATCCATGCAGGTGACGACGGCCAGTTCCCGGGCCGGGGCGAGACCCAGTCCGGAGTTGGTGAACACCTCGGCCGCGGCCCGGTTGTTGATCAGCAGATCCTCGATCACGTCCCCATCGGCCGGGGCCGACGCGATGGCCTCACCGGCAGGACCGGTCGCCTCCCGGGGCCGAGCCCCGCCGTCGGTCCGAGGGGCGGTCATCGTGGTTCGGGCGCCCGGGCCGGGGATCCCGGACCAGCCGCCGGTGCGGGGCGGTGGGCTCCCGATGAGAGGAGAACGGCCCCCAGCACCGCGGCCGCGAATGAGGCGGCGAGGATACCCACCTTGGCCCGGTCGACGGTGGCGGAGTCGTCGAAGGCCAGACCGGCGACGAACAGGGAGACGGTGAACCCGATTCCCGCCAGGGCCCCGGCGCCCATCACACCCCGCCATGAGGTTCCCGCGGGTAGAGGGGCCGCACCCGTGGCCGTCACCACCCATGTGGCCAGCACGATCCCCACCGGCTTTCCGACCAGCAGACCCACGACTATCCCCAGGGTCAGCGGCGACGAGGCGGCGTCTCCGACCACTCCGCCCGACAGGGGGATTCCGGCGTTGACGAAGGCGAACAACGGGAGGATCACGAACGCGGTCCAGGGATGGAGCAGGTGTTCGAGTCTCTCGGCCACCGACACCGATTCCCGAACCTCGAAGAGATCCCCGCGGACGGTGTCGGACGAGATGGCCGAATCCGGGGTACCCGAGGTTCCCTTGACCAGCAGGGGTCGGGCGGGGGTCATCAGGCCGAGGATGACCCCGGCGATGGTGGCGTGTACCCCCGACTCGAGGAACGCCAACCAGACCCCGGCGCCGGCCACCACGTAGAGGGGCACGTACCTGACACCGGCCCGGTTCATCCCGGCGATGATGAGAAGGAGCACGGCTCCCAGTAGAAGCCAGTATGCCGAGAGGCTCTCGGAGTAGAACAGGGCGATCACCATAATGGCCAGGATGTCGTCGACTATGGCCAGGGTCAGGAGGAAGACCTTGAGCCCCCCGGGTATCCGCGGGCCGAGCAGGGCCATCACCCCGAGGGCGAAGGCGATGTCGGTGGCCATGGGGATGCCCCACCCACCCGCGCCTCCGCGACCGACCGTGAAGGCCAGGAACAGGGCGGCGGGAACCGCACTCCCCCCCAGGGCCGCCATGGCCGGGAGGAAGGCCGCCCGGCGGTCCCGGAGACGACCCACCACGAGTTCCCGCTTGATCTCCAGGGCCACCACGAAGAAGAAGATCGCCATGAGACCGTCGTTGACCCAGTGCTCGAGGCTTTCCTCCAGTTTCAGATCGCCCACGGCCAGCAGGGTGAGCTTGGTCCCCCAGAAGTCCCTCACATCGGGTCCGGCGGAGGTGTTGGCGACGATGAGGGAGGTGATCGTGGCCAGGACCAGGACCATCCCGCCGGCGCTCTCGAGGTGGAGGAACTCCCGGAGGGGTCGGGTCAGGCGATCCACCGGGCGGTCCGCCCGGGTCGGACCGGGGGCCGAATCGTCGGGGTGGGGGAGGGCGGGACCATCGGGGCCGTCGGCGGCGGGGGATGTTCCGGTGTCGTCGGGGGCGATGATCTCGTCCTGGCTTCCGGGTTCGAGGGCGGATTCGTCGGGGGACGCGGAGACGGTCGCCCGGCGACAGTTCACCGTCGCACACCCATGATCGCAGAGTAGGCCACCGGATGTGGGTCGGGTCGTTGCCCGATGGCGCCGCCCTCGACGTCGGGTCCTTCATCCGGGCCGCGGACATCGAGGGTAGACGGCGAGCCCGGGGATGCTGTCCGTCCCGGACCCTGAGGTCCGACGAATGGTCGATTCGGCGTTGGGGGCCCTCAGGTACACCGAGCTGCGGCCCCCGGTGGCGGGGTCGGTATCCTGACCCGGTGCCGGAGTTGCCCGAGGTCGAGACGATCCGACGCCAGCTCGAACCCCTGGTCGGCGGGCGGACGGTTATCGCCGCCGACTCTCACCCCGCCACCAACTTCGTGGCGGCGACCGAGGTGAACGGGGCCAGGATCCAGGGTGTGCGGCGTCGGGGCAAGTACCTGATCATCCCCCTGGCTGACGGTCGGGAGTTGATCGTCCACCTGGGTATGACCGGGTCGCTCCGGATCGCTCCCCCCGATGAGCCCGCCGACCCCTACGTGAGGGCCCGCTGGCGGCTCGACCGGGGAGGTGTGCTCGAGTTCCGTGACGTGAGGAGATTCGGTCGGGTGGCGGTGGTGGACGCCGGGGACTACCGGTCCCTACCCACCCTGGCCAACCTGGGGCCCGAACCACTGTCACCCGGGTTCGACGGAGAGGTCCTCTGGGCCGGGCTGAGGAGGAGCGACCGCCGGGTGAAGACCCAGCTGCTGAGTCAGCGCCCGGTGGCCGGTGTGGGCAACATCTACGCCGATGAGGCCCTGTTCCGGGCCGGGGTGAACCCCGCCCTCCGGCGGGTGACCAGGGCCCAGGCCACCCGCCTGGCCCGGGAGATCACCGCCGTTCTCACCGAGGGCATCGAACACGGGGGCACGACCCTGAGGGACTACCGCACGGTCA
>JALSTE010000537.1 GCA_026983855.1 Acidimicrobiia bacterium | reverse complement strand
TTCCGCATCGGGCGGGGGTCACCGTCGGCGGGTGCTACTGGTTCCCCGTGGGGAAGTGCTACCGGGATCTGCGGCATCGGGCGGGGGTCACCGTCGGCGGGTGCTACTGGTTCCCCGTGGGAGAGTGCTACCGGGATCTGCGGCATCGGGCGGGGGTCACCGTCGGCGGGTGCTACTGGTTCCCCGTGGGGAAGTGCTACCGGGATCTGCGGCATCGGTGATCCGACCGTTGATCGGTGCTCGTGGCCTCGACGCCTCAGCGGTCGGGGTTGGAGGAGAACAGGACCTCCCTGAGGGCGTCGAACTCCTCGAGGGACTGCCCCGATCCGTTGACGACCGCGTACAGGGGATCATCGGCTATGAGGATGGGCATGCCGGTCTCGTCGTGGAGCCGCCGGTCGAGTCCCTTGAGCAGGGCCCCGCCTCCCGCCATCACGATCCCCTGCTCCATGATGTCGGCGGCCAGCTCCGGCGGGGTCTGATCCAGGGTCACCTTGACGGCATCCACGATGGCCGCGACCGGCTCCTCCAACGCCTCGCGGATCTCACCGCTGGAGACGACGATGGTCTTGGGGAGCCCGGTGATGAGATCCCGACCCCTCAGCTCGGCGTAGAGCTCCTCCTCGAGGGGCCAGGCCGTGCCGATCTGGATCTTGACCTCCTCGGCCGTCCTCTCGCCCAGGGCCAGGCTGTACTCCTTCTTGATGTACTGGATGACGGCCTCGTCCAGTTCGTCACCGCCTATGCGGGCCGACTGGCTGGCGACTATCCCACCCAGGGAGATCACCGCCACCTCGGTGGTGCCGCCCCCGATGTCGACGATCATGTTCCCGGTGGGTTCCTGAACGGGCAGCCCCACACCGATGGCCGCGGCCATGGGCTCCTCGATGATGTAGGCGGGACGCCGGGCCCCGGCGTACTCCGCCGCCTCCTGCACCGCCCTCTGCTCCACCCCGGTTATGCCCGAGGGAACGCAGATCACCATGCGGGGCTTGGCCCAACGACGATTGTGCACCTTCTGGATGAAGTAGCGGAGCATCTTCTCGCACACGTCGAAGTCGGCCACCACCCCGTCCTTGAGGGGACGTACCGCCTGGATGTGGCTGGGGGTGCGCCCCAGCATCCGCTTGGCCTCCAGCCCCACGGCCAGGGGCTTTCCCTCCAGGGTGTCGATGGCCACCACCGACGGCTCGTTGAGGACCACCCCCCGACCCCTCACGTAGACCAGGGTGTTGGCGGTACCGAGGTCCACGGCCATGTCACGTCCCATGAAACCGGTGAACATGGATTCGGACATGCGGGGCCTCCGCGACAGGTCTCTGGAGGGCAGCCTACGTCCTCCGGTCACGTCCTGCTGGGATACCGGATCGGAACCGGTCGGAATGGGGCCTGGAGTCATGGGGTGGGTTCTCTCAGTTCTCAGGCCGAGAAGAAGATCTCGATCTCTCTCTGGGCCGACTCCGCCGAATCGGAACCGTGGACGAGGTTCTCCGTCATCAGGGTCCCGAAATCACCCCGAATCGTTCCGGGGGCGGCCTGGGCCGGGTTGGTGGCGCCCATCATGGTCCTCACGATGGCGAAAATCTCGTCACCACAGTCCTCCGAACCCTCGATGACCATCAGCATCGAGGGGCCCCGGGTGACGAAGTCCAGGAGGTCGCCGAAGAAGGGCTTGCCCTCGTGCTCGGCGTAGTGTCGGGCGGCGGTGTCGCGGTCGATGGTCCGCAGTTCGGCTCGACCCAGCCTCAGACCCTTGGCCTCGAAGCGGCCGATGATCTCCCCGACCAGACCGCGTTCCACGGCGTCGGGCTTGCACATCACGAAGGTCTGCTGCACGGGTTCTCCCAATGGGGGGTGTTGGGGCTGGACGGTGACGGAGCCGCCACCGGGCCCGGACCAAGCTACCGTCACCGAACCGTCATGAAAAGCCCGCAGCGCGGTTGTTGACCACTAATCGTGATCACCCCACCCCTCAGGGAGAGGTCACCAGGTGCCGGCGGGCCTCCCCCACCACGTAGAGGGAACCACTCACCAGAACCACCCCGTCCTCCCCGGCCTCCGCCGCGGCCCGTTCCACCGCCTCGGCCACCCGCGGAACCCACACCACCCGGGCCCCGA
>JALSTE010000536.1 GCA_026983855.1 Acidimicrobiia bacterium | reverse complement strand
TCGTGGTGGTGGGTACGGTCGTGACCGGCACCGTGGTCACCGGCACCGTGGTGGTGGGGTCGGTGGGACAGGGGACCTCGTTGCCCACCCCGTCGAAGCAGACCTGGGCACCGGCGGGGGTCGGGATCACGAGGGAGACCACGACGGTCAGCACCGCCGCCACCAGGTAGGCCTTTCCTCTAGATCCCACTTCGCCCTCTGCGCCGCTCGGGAGTCGGGCCGAATCGGCCACGACCCTCTCTCCACCCGATGCTAGGTCGGCGGAATTGTCCTGTCACTACGCCTCCCCGGGGCCACTGGTCCGGGTTCCCCGACCCTCCGAGGTGACCGTGACCATCGACCGGTTCCGGCCGGGCACGGTCAGGAGAATCAACGGTGGAGGGAACCTGCGATGACACCACAACCACGGATACGAACGGCCCGGCGGGCGGGTCCGGGCGGGGACGCGACACCCCGGTGAGGGGCTGGACCCATACCGATGTCGTCATGTTCAGCCGAACAGTCCGACTATTGAGGTGAGTCCCGGTACACCGAAGGCACCGAAGAACTCGGCGTCTCCGAAGGTGAACACACCCCCGTCAGCGGCCACGATCCAGTAGCCGCGGCCGGTGGGCGTGGCGGTCATGCCGACTATCGGCGCCTGCAGACTCTGCCCGGGGGCCAGTACCCCGGGTACGGAACCCAGGAACGCGGCGTCACCGAAGGCGAACACCCCGCCATCGGCGGCCACCAGCCAGTAACCCCGCCCGCTGGCGGTCGGCGCCATCCCCACTATCGGGGCGGCCAGGTCCTCAAAGGGCACCACCTGCGGTATCGAACCGTGGAATCCGGTCCCAGGTCCGTAGGTGAATATGCCGCCGTCGGCGGCCACGAACCAGTACCCACCGCCCAGCGGATTCGACGCCATGGCCACCACGGGCTGATCGAGGGTGATGTTCCCGGTGGATCCCCGGAACACCGCGTCACCGAAGGCGAACACCCCGCCATCGGCTCCCAGCAGGAAGTAGCCCCGACCGGTGGCGCTCGGGGTGATACCCACGATCGGGGACCGGGGGATGACGCCGATGGAGGGCAGATCACCGGCGTCGGGGGCCGACCCGAAGGCGGTCACCGAGCCGTCACGCTGAACCAACCAGTAGCCCTGACGGTCGGGGGGGGCCGCTATCCCGACCACCGGAGAGCGCACCGTCGTCCCCTCCAGGTCGCCGTGGTCGCCCACACCCCCGAAGGCGGTCACCACCCCGGCGCTGGACACCACCCAGTATCCGGATGTGAACGAGTAGGTGTGTTCCACCCCGGCGCAGATGGCGTGCACGGTCTCGATGGCGGAGATCGAGAACGATCCGACCCCGGCCACGCTGACGATCCCGTTCTCCACCTGGCAGGCGGTCTGGGCCCGCAGTTCGAGAAGGTCGGCGCCCGAGCCCCCGTCGACCAGTAGTTCGGGGGAGAGGCTCACCGGCTTGAACCCGACCCCCACGTCGATGAGGAAAGCATCATCTCCGCCGGCTCCCTGCACCTCGAGGTTCTCGATCCCGCTGTAACCCATGGTCTCCGACCCGCGGTCGACGGTGGTGGCCCCGATCTCGAAGTTGTCGCTTCCCGGAGTGCCGTGGGCGATCAGACGGTCATCCCCGGTGGCCCCGGAGTCGGTCACCGTGACCGGCCCGGCCAGGGAACCGAAGTCGATCTGGAGCACGTCCCCACTGTCGAGCAGGTCCACTATGAGGCCCTCCGGAGCCGAGGACAGGAACCTCCGGTTGTCGGGACCCGGGGTGCCGATCACGAAGAACGACTCGGTCTTGACCACCTCGAAGCCCTGATAGGTGACCGGCTGGCGTCCGGTGGCGGAGATGACGCTGCCGGAGTCGGTCACCCCCGAGAGTCCGGTTATGTCGTACTGGATGCGATCGAATCCAGGGCCACCGTCCAAGTTCATGGTGGCCGTGGTTCCCGGTTGCACCGTCACCTGGTCATTGCCCTCCCCCAGGTCCAGGTCGATGTTCTCCACCGTCTCGTGGAGGTCGGAGTCGTCCTCACCCTGGGCCGGGGTGACCCCGTCGTTGACGGTGTCGATGGACACCGAGTCCTCGGTGAGAACCACGGTGTCGGCCCCGGTG
>JALSTE010000535.1 GCA_026983855.1 Acidimicrobiia bacterium | reverse complement strand
ACACCAGCCCCGCCGAACTGGACCAGGCCTACAATGAGTCAGTAAACCGGAGATTGCGCCGCGGGAACCAGATTCCGGTGTTGGTGGTCAGCCGATATCTCAGCCCACGAGACCGCCAGATCCTCGAGAGCGCCGAGGTCAACTACCTCGATCTCACCGGCAACGCCCGGATCGTCATCGACCATCCCGGTCTGTTCGTGAGGACGGAGGGTGCCAAACGATCTCCGGTAGCGAGGCGAAGGGTCGACCGCGGGATATCGGGCCCGGCGGCGGGTCGCATAGTCCGGGCCCTCACCGATTTCGCGCCCCCCTATTCGGTCACCCGGCTGGCGGGCCTGGCCGGGGTGAGCCCGGGCTACTGCTCTCGCACTCTCCAGGCTCTCGAACGTGAGGCCCTCGTCGAACGTGACAATCGTGGGATGGTCAGAGAGGTGGACTGGCCGGCGATGCTCCGCCGTCGCGGGAACGCCGTGCCGTTGTTCGACAGGGAGCGAACCGACGGCTACATATCCCGCAGCGGTGTGGAGGGAACCCTCGACGTGCTCCGGGGTCTCGACGCCACCCGGTACGCGGTCACGGGTTCGTTCGCTGCGGCTCGTATCAGGCCGGTGGCCGCACCGGTTGGCCTTGCGGTCTATTCACCCGATCCGGACACCCTTGCCCGGTCACTGAGTCTCCTCCCCGCCGAGCGGGGTGCCGACGTTCAACTCGTGCGTCCCGCTAACGAAGGGGTGTTCACCGGGGCCGTGGCCGACGACGGGGTGTGCTGGGTGGCACCAAGTCAGGTGGTCCTCGATTGCCTGGGGGGAACGGGCCGAATGCCCCAGGAGGGCGAAGCGGTTCTCGAGTGGATGATCGAGAACGAGCGGGACTGGCGGATCGTACCGGGAGCGTCGTCTTGACGATCTCCCCGGCCCTGATGGTCGAGGCCCGTCGAACCCTCCTGGACGCCCTGGTTGCGCTGACCGATCACCGCGATTCGCTGGTACTGGTGGGGGCCCAGGCCGTATACCTGCGGACCGCCGATATCAAGCTGTCGTTCTCCTCCAGTCACACGACTGACGCCGACCTCGTCATCGACCCGGAGCGCCTCGCGGAGGCGCCACCCCTCGACGAGGTGATGACCGCGGCCGGCTTCAGGCGGCTACAGCCCGATCGGCCCGGGATCTGGGGGAAGTCGATCGTCGTGGACGGCCACGACGAGGTGGTTCCCGTGGACCTGATCGTGCCGGAGGCCGTGGCGGGCGCCGGGCGGCGAGGCGCCCGTCTCACCGGCCACGCCAAGCAGGCCGCGGGCCGGGCGGCGGGGCTGGAGGCGGCCCTGATCGACAGGGGTCCCATGACCATCACGTCCCTCGATTCCGATGACACACGATCGGTCCGGATCAACGTGGCCGGTCGCACGGCGCTGCTGGTGTCCAAGCTGCACAAGATCGGGGAGCGGGTGGCCCAGTCGGAGAAGCGCCCTGACCGGGTCGTCGCCAAGGACGCGGCCGATGGCTATCGGTTGATGCTCCACCTGGGGGCGGACACCGCGGTCGAGCGTCTCAGATCGTTCCAGGGCGACCCGATCGTCGGGCCTCCGACCGGCATCGCCCTCCGCTACCTGAAGGCCCTCTTCACCGCGCCCGCGGCACCCGGTGTGCGTCTGGCCGTCGACGGGCTCGGATCCGACGTACCCGCTGACCGGGTCGAAACCGTCTGTGTGGGCTTCGCCCGTCGGGTCGTGGAGTCCCTCACGCCCTGACCCGGTGACTGGGAGCACGGTTGAGGCGGGTCGGGCTCCGAGCCAGGGTCGACCCGGCCGTGCCCCCAACTGCCCCGATCATCTGGGTGAGACCCATCTCGCCACCGGATTGGACGGATCGGGGGCCGCCCGGTCCGGATCAGGCCAGGTCGAGGCCCTCGGGGGTGGGACGTCCCACGGCGATCAGCGGGGAACCCGGGTCCAGGTCGTGCACCATACGGCGGGCCCCCTCGCCCAGGTGCAGCAGCGACAGGGCCGGTTCGGAGCACCGACCCTCCCCGTCGACGCCGGAGCAGAGACGGACCGTACCCCCGTCCCCCTCGAACACGAGCCCCCGCACCGCCACCTCGGTTCCGGCCCGGGTCGGGCCCGGT
>JALSTE010000534.1 GCA_026983855.1 Acidimicrobiia bacterium | reverse complement strand
GATAGCCCCCCGCCCCAACCCACCCGGCGAGCGACCCGCGTTCACGGGGGCCCCGCTCCGGGCCGATAGCCCCCCGCCCCAACCCACCCGGCGAGCGACCCGCGCTCACGGGGGCCCCGCTCCGGGTTTCACGTCACCGGGGCGGACGCAGTTCCATCATCACGTGGGGCACTCCCGTGGTGGCCGAGGGGAACTCCTCACCGCAAACCGTGAACCCGACCGCCCCGTAGAACCCCACCGCCTCGACCCGCGCCGCCAGGGTCACCCGGTGGGCTCCGTGGCGAGCGGCCCGGTCCACCAGTAGTTCGACCACCCTTCGCCCCAGACCCTGACCCTGGAACTCGGGTTCGACGACCATCTGGGAGATGACGTAGGTGCGATCGTGGGTTCTCAGACCCCGGCCCCCGGCCAGCACCTCCGACGGGCGGCCCGGTGGGGTCAGAACGAGGTGGTGGGCCCGGGTCTCGGAGGCGTCGTCCAGCAGTCCCCGGCCCTCAACCATTTCAGCGAAGAACAGGCGGTGCCGGAGATCGCGCAACCTCTCGTAGGCGACGTCACCCGGCCCCACCCAGTGGGCCTCGGTCTCGATACCTGACACAACGTCGGACATGTCGACTCCTCTCGCCGAAGGGGATCAGGGTTTCACCACCACCGTGCCGGTCATGTCCGGATGGATGGTGCAGTAGAACGAGTATTGCCCCGGCTGATCGAATTCCAACACGGCGTCGGATCCCGGGGCCAGAACCCCCAGGTCGGCGGGATCGATACCCTCCGGGGCCGAGGTGAACGTGACGGTGTGGGGAACCGAATCAGCGTTGAACCAGGCCACGGAACTCCCGCTGGCGACGGTCAGGGGCTCACCGAAATCGAAGTTCTCGATGGTCGAGACCACCTCGGCGGCGTCGGCGGGGGCCACCACCCGCACGTCGTGCAGATCGGCCACCGAGCTCACCGGCCACACGGTCGGGTTCCACATGCTGAAGACCCCGAACTGGTTGTCGAAGCGAGGGAGTACCCAGGCGTGGATCATCCACCCGATGGTCCCCATCCACTCCCCACCCAATCTGAGGCACTCGTCGCGGGGGACGATATCGTCGACCCCCGACCCCCGGCACAGGTTGTAGTGGACGTGCCAGTTGTCGATCGGCCCGGTGAACCCCACTGGATGGTCCTCGCCGTGTATCGACGTGAGCTGGATGAAGGCGGTCCCCACCAACTCCACGTCATCACCCCTCCACGTCCCCTCGACACACTCCCCCAACGGGCCCTCGGGGGCTCGGCCGTCGGTGCGGGCGTATATGAGGATCTCGGGCTCGGCCGGATCGAACACCCCGTCCAGCACCAGGCCCAGGTTGGTGAAGTGGGACCCCATGTTCGGTGTCTGGGTCCGGTCGGGAAGGTAGCCCGCCGCGCAGGCCCGGTTCACGTCGCCGAACGGCTCCAGGGCTGATCGCAGTGATCGAAGCTCGTCGACGAGATCCCCGACCTCCGTCGCGGTCATGCCCAGCTCCGGCGGGGGTGCCGCCCCGGAGTCGGCGAGGGCCTCCAGGTCGGCCATGGAGCAGGGCAGGTCTACGGCCTGGCAACGGGTCTGACGTCCGCGCGGCCCCTCCACCAGGCTCAGTATCGGCGCCCCGTCGAACTCGCGGAAGACGTACCGGGTGTAACCGGGTGCCCCACCCGGGGAGGCCGGGGCATTGGCCGGACCGGCGGCGTCGCTGGTGGCCGGGGGAATGGTCTCGGCCTCCTGGGCGTGGGCCAGAGCCACCTCCACCGTGGAGGGACCCCGGTTCGCCGTCGTCGACGGGGAATCGGGGGCGGGGATCGTGGTCGGGGCCGCTTCAGTTGACGGGGGAGCCGTCGTCAGAGTGGACGATCCGTCGGAGTCGGACCCGGACGTGGTGCTGCAGGACGCCGCCAGCAGGCCGAGGGCCACGATCATCGTCGTCGTCACCCGAACCGTCGGTCCCATGGGTCCCCCTGTCTCGCCCTCCGCCATTGTTCCAGGTCTGGACGCCGGATCCCGCCCGCCACCGAGTTCCGTCGGCCCCCGGGGCCACTCATCCCAGCGCTCCGGCCGAGGGGGCGACCACCCAGGACCGGGGTGGGAGGCTGGTGTCAGC
>JALSTE010000533.1 GCA_026983855.1 Acidimicrobiia bacterium | reverse complement strand
TCCCGCCCCGACCCCGACGGTCTCCCCGGCCACACCCACACCCCCGACCGTGGGGGGAGCGGCGGTGGTCGTACAGATCCCCCGCATTCCCACCTCGGCCCGGCCTCCCGTCGTGCTCTCCGATCCGGGTCAGGAGTCCTCCCTGGCCCTGCGTCGACTGGCCCGCTACGTACTCGACTCCACCTCGGGACTGCGCGGTCCGTCGCTGATGGTCACATCACCGTCGACGGGACAGGGCAAGTCCACGGTGGCCGCCAACCTGGCCAGTGCGCTCCAGGCCGAGGGGCTCGACGTACTGCTCGTCACCCACGAGTACGAATCAGTCATCGCCCCGGGTGTGAGGGTGGTTCCCCGGGGCATGAAGGTGGGTCCACCCGACGACTTCCCCCCACCGGAGAAGTTCATCGAACTGCTGACCGAGGCCCGGGACCTGGTTGACGCCGTCGTCATCGACGGGCCCCCCGTCCTCGGCAGTCGCCGGGGGCCGAACATGGCCGCGGTCGTGGACCGGGTGCTGCTCGTCGACATGCCCCATGGCGGGTCGGCCGACGAGTTGGCCCGGGCCGAGTCGGAACTGAACTCCACCGGAGCCCGGTTGATCGGTGTGGTCGAGACCGCCCGGCCCTCGTGGCTGCGCCGCAGCCTGGGGTCCCGCAAGGTTTCCCCCCAGGGCTGAACCTCCGTCACCGGGTGGTCGCGGGACCGTGTCCCCCTGCCCGTGACGCACCCTGCCCCTGAATAACGGTGCCTTCTGGGCAACCACGGGTCATCCCGATAGTCTCTGAAGCACCCTGGGTGATCGAATCTCCCATCACACACCGCTCAGCGTGGGCAGCGCCGCTCCTCAACTTCGGGCTCTCCGGTTCCGACAGGAAGGCGTCAGCTGATCCGAGGTCGGATGCAATGAAGGTTCTCCTGGTGTCCTCCGCGGGGGGCCACCTGACACAACTCCTCTCACTCCACTCATGGTGGGAGGACCACGAGCGTCTGTGGGTCACCGCCGACATGACCGACGCCCGTTCCCTGCTGGCCGGGGAGAGGGTCATTTGGTGCAACTATCCGACCACCCGAAACGTCCGCAACATGTGGCGGAACTTTCGACTGGCTCTCAGGACCCTGGCGGCGGAGAAACCCGATGTCGTCATCTCCACCGGAGCGGGCGTGGCTCCACCGTTCTTCCTGGC
Organism: Acidimicrobiia bacterium; assembly: GCA_026983855.1. Classification (GTDB taxonomy): domain Bacteria; phylum Actinomycetota; class Acidimicrobiia; order Acidimicrobiales; family Poriferisodalaceae; genus DRKF01. The sequence continues at coordinate 940 of JALSTE010000533.1, read as the reverse complement.
CGCCAAGATCCGCCGGGTGCGGACGGTCTTCCTCGAGGTCTACGACCGTCTCGACACCTCCACCCTCGCCGGCCGTCTGTGCTATCCGTTGGCGGATCGTTTCCTACTCCAGTGGGACGAGCAGAAGAAGCTCTACCCCAAGGGGATCGTCGTGGGTAGGGCCCTGTGATGGATCGCACCCGATCATCGGCCACCCGCACCACCACCCGTCCGCTGGAGACGGCGAAGATCTTCGTCACCGTCGGTACCGACCACCATCCGTTCGACCGGATGGTCGACTGGTTCGACTCGTGGCTGGCCACCCGCGATCCCGCCCAACTGGCGACCCTGGTGCAGAGGGGTACCTCCCGGGAGGGTCTGGCCACCTCGGTGGAGTACCTGGGGTTCGAGGACCTCCAGAAGGAGATCAAGAGCGCCGACATCGTCGTGACCCACGGTGGCCCCGGGTCCATCATCGAGTGCCGGCGCTGGGGCAAGCTGCCCATAGTCGTTCCCCGGGACCCCGCCCGCGGGGAGCACATCGACGATCATCAGATCCTGTTCTGCGAGCGCATGGCCGCCCAGGGTCAGATCCTGCTGGCCCGCAGCGCCTCCGATCTGGCCGAACTGCTCGACTCAGGTCTGGCGTCACCCCGTACGGTGGAACCCTTCGACCACTCCCACGTGGACCGCACCGCCGCCCGTATCGGGTCCATAGTCGAGGGTCTGGTCGGCGACCGGAGAGGACGATCGTGAGCCCCGTCGTCAGCAACCCGCCCTCGACGGCCCCCGCCGTTCCGACCCGGGCGGCCACCGACCCGGTGAGGGTCCTGTTCCTCGGCGGCGTCGGCCGCTCCGGGAGCACCATCGTGGCCAACGCCGCCGGGCAGCATCCCCAGACGGTGTCCATCGGGGAGCTGGTGCACCTGTGGCAGAGGGGACTGGTCGACAACGAGCTCTG
>JALSTE010000532.1 GCA_026983855.1 Acidimicrobiia bacterium | reverse complement strand
TCGAGCTCAGAGAGCTCCTCGCTCATCCGGAGCAGCTCCTCCAGGGCCGTTCGCTGATCCGCTGACCCCTCGTCGGCGTCACCCCTGCCCGGCGGGACCACCTCGGCCCGGAGAGCGGCCAGCCTCCCCGTCGCCTCCTCGCGGCGCCGTCCGAGGTCGGCGATCTCCTCCTCGGTGGCCTCGATCTCCACCTGCAGTCTTCGGGCCTCCCCCAGCCGGGTGAGAAAGGTGTCCATCGCCGGGCCGGTCAGGTTGCCGGGCAGCCCCAGTCGCTCGATCCAACACCGCCAGGCGACAATCGCCTCCCGGTGATGGGACTGGGCCCTCTCCGCGCTCCGGCGGGCCGAGTCCAGCCGTTCGTGGGCCTCGGCCACCGTCTTCCCGGCCCGGGCCACTGCGGCCGCCTCGCGCTCCACCCGGTCGGCCTGGTTGATGATGGCGGTCACCGGCAGGGTGTCCAGGCCAATCGCCGTCGACCGGGGGCCGGATCCCGGCAGAGGCTCGACGCCGATCCACCCGGCCTCGGTTCGGAGCCTCGTGGCCAGTTCCCGATGACGACGCCTCAGCTGGTCGGTGTCGGACCCGGGGTGGGCATCCCCTCGTGGTGAGATGACCCCGAGTACCAGGAGCACCAGGGGCACGGTGAGGGCCAGGAGCCCAACCGCGGGGGCGGCGCGCCCCGAGGCGAGGAACCAGCCTCCACCCAGCGATCCGAGGGCGGCGACGGCAACGGCGACGGCGGCACGTAGCCGGTTGGGGGAGATGTCGTGTCCTCCCCCGGTTCGGGGTGGCCCGGCGGAGGCGAGGAGTCGTTCGACGTTGATCAGCTCGTCGCCCAGGGCGCGGATTCCCCGGGCCCTGTCCCGGACCGACTCCGGGTCATGGCGCCGGTCACGCCCCCCGGCCGCGGTCCGGGCAGCGTCGTGTTCGGTGACCGCTGCGTCCAGCCGGCTACGGGCCTCCACCAGACGTTCTCGGCATCCCTCCAACTCGGCCGCGGCCTCCGACACCGCCGACCACCGGGTCCCACCCTCGGACACCTCGGCGAGGGGGACGATCGTCGCCCGGACCCGCTCCTCGGTCCAGTCCCCCCCGAGCAGGGCCCGGGACTCCTTCGCCTGGGACCGCAGCCGGAGCAGTCGGGCCCTGAGTTCGGTGACGCGTTCACCTGGACCGGTGAGGTCCCGAACCTGGGCCAGGGCCGCCTCCATGGCGTCTCTACGCCCTTCGACCCGACCCAGCACCTCACGTGGCACCTCGGCCAGGATCCGGTGGATGGCCTCTTGATGGTCGCCGGCCCGGACGTGGCCGCCCCACAGGCTGAGAGCGGTCTCCAGGCGCCACCGCTCGCGGGCCAGGCGGTTCCTCTCCGATCTGAGGGAGTTCAACTCGTCCTCGAGGTCCACGATCCGGGACCGGAGCCCGGTGGTGTCAGCGACGTGGTCCAGACACGATCGGAGTTCGGTCCGGGCCCGGTTGAGCTCCTCGATACGGCGGTTCAGCGCCGGCCGCCTGCCCCGCGGTAGGTAGATCTCGGAGGCCCGGGCCCTGAGGGATTCCGCCACCCTTCGGGGAGACACCCCCGAGCCGGAGGACCCGGCCCCGTACACGAGATCGTTTATCTCCCGATCGGACATCAATTCCAGGTGATTCAGGGCGTCGACGTCGAACGCCAGCAATCCCCGGTAGAAGCCGGGGCTCAACGTCGCGATCGTCTCCCGGATCCTCTCGGAGGCCCGGGAGCTTCCCGTCACCTCCAGCCCGTTGCCGGGGAGATGGCGGGCGACCCCGACCCGCTGATCTCCGATCGTGAGCTCCAGGGAGCCCCCATGGATCGCCGAACCGGCGGGGGGATATTTCCTCCGCCGGGTGCTGCCCCGGGGAAAGCCGGTCAGCACGCCGCTCACGAACTCCATCAGCGAGGTCTTGCCCGATCCGTTGGGACCCTCGATGACGACCAGGGGATGGTCCAGACCGGTCAGGTCCAGACCGTCGATCCGACCGAAGCCGGTTACGTGGATGGCCGAGATTCTCATGGGGTGGGCCGTTGTCGGGGTTGGGGACACTGCCGTGGTGGGCGGCGGGTCACGTGGATGGCCGAGATTCTCATGGGGTGGGCCGGTGTCGGG
>JALSTE010000531.1 GCA_026983855.1 Acidimicrobiia bacterium | reverse complement strand
CAACTGTTCACACCCCTGGAGGACCTCGCCGACGCCATCGTCGCCGCCGGTGTCACCCGGATCCGGGGCCGTATCCTGGGCGACGACAGCCGCTATGACCGGGTCAGGTTCCTTCCCGCCTGGCCGGAGCGGTACCGATCCCAGAAGAACGCCGGCCCCATCGGGGCCCTGGCCGTGAACGACGGATTCACCGAATGGGATCCCGTCCGGGTCGAGGCGGGGGACCCCGCCGCCCATGCCGCGGCCGAGCTGGCATCGCTGCTGGCCGAGCGGGGGGTGGCGGTCGGGGGAACCGGTATCGGTGTGGCCCCTCCGGACGGGGTGCCGATCGCCCGGGTGGAGAGCGCTCCCCTGGCCGAGATCGTCAGGGAGATGTTGCGCGAGAGCGACAACGACACGGCGGAGAGCCTGATCAGGGAGCTGGGTCTGGTCACCTCGGGTGTGGGCACCACGGAGGCCGGGGCCCGGGCCGTGGAGGCCGCCGTGGCGGAGCGGGTACCCGATTCGGAGGCGGTCGAGGTGCACGACGGATCGGGCCTGAGTCCCTCGGACACGACCAGTTGCGGGGTACTGGCCTCGCTGCTGGTGGAGGAGGGTCCTGATTCGGTGATCGGAACCGGCCTGGCGGTGGCGGGGGAGACCGGCACCCTCGCCCACCGGTTCATCGACACCCCGGTGGCGGGGCGACTTCACGCCAAGACCGGGTTGTTGAATCACGTGAACGGGTTGGCCGGTTTCGTCGAGCCCACCGACCCGGGGGGTCCCCTGGTCACCTTCGCCCAGCTTCTCAACGGAGTGCCTCTGGAGGGTCGGGTGGGTCTGGATCTCCAGGAGCAGTTGGCCCTGGTCCTCGTCGACCTGCCCGAAGGTCCCGACATCGGGAGGATCGCCGGGGCCGGTGACGGGAAATGACCGACCCCCGGCTACTCCCGGCCTTCCCCCTGGAGACCGTCCTTCTGCCCGGTGAGCTCCTGCCCCTCCAGGTGTTCGAACCGAGGTACCTGCGGCTCGTCGAGTACTGCGTGACCCGTGAATCCGATTTCGCGGTGGTGGGAATATCGCGGGGGTCGGAGGTCGGTGGGGGGGAGCAGCGCTTCGATGTTGGATGTGTGGCCCGCATCCTTCGGGTTGAGGGACCCCCCGGTGGACGGCTGCTCCTGCTGTCACTGGGCGTGGGACGGTTCAGGGCTGAGGCCTGGCCTCCCGACGATCCCCACCCGTGGGTCATGGCCCGAGACTGGCCCGATCCGGATCCGGTGGAGGACGGCGGTGTGGACGAGCTCATCGAGGCGGTGTCGGTTCGCCTGGCGGAACTGGGCGACCGGCCGGCGGGGACCGACCCCGCCGCGGTGGACCCCACGGTCTTCGTCTATGAGGCCGCGGCCCGCTCGCCGATCGGGCCTCTGGACCGCCAGAGGCTGCTCGAGTGCCCCGACGTCGGGTCCCGCCTGGAGCTCCTGGTCACCCTGCTGGACGGATTGCTGGAGATGAGGGGCCTTCTCTGACCATGGGGTCTTCCCACATCTGGCATGCTGTGGCGGCTGAGAGTGAACTATCACAGGCGGAGGTCCCGGGTGGCAGAGGAACAATCGAAGAGCGGTCTCATATCCGACGGCCGTGAACTCGTCGACCTTCTCAAGAACTACGCCCGTCAGGAGACCGTCGGCCCCCTCAAGGGGGTGGGCCGGTATCTGGCCTTCGGGATCGCCGGATCGGTGCTGCTCGCCCTGTCCGTGGTGCTGCTGACCCTGGCCCTGCTCAGGGCCCTGCAGACCGAGACCGGTTCGGTGTTCACCGGGTCCCTCAACTGGATTCCGTATCTGATCACCTTGTTGTTCGTGGTGCTCGTGGCGTTCCTCGCCACCCGGGCGATACTCAGAGATGACGACGGAGGTTCACAGTGACCAGCAGGGATTCGGGGAGCGGCCCGACCGGCGACGAGGCTCGCATCACCCGTGACGACATCGAGAACAAGTTCCGGCAGCTCACCGGCGAGGTCAACGAGACGGCCCAGAGGATGTCCCGTATGGCCATCGCCGGGGGAGCGGCCGGGGTGGTCCTGCTGCTGATCCTGGCCTTTCTGATCGGCCGGTCCAAGGGGGTCAAGAAGACCACCGTGGTAGAGGTGGTCAGGGTCTGATGACGGAACGCCGCTCCACCCCGGGGAACCGTGGGGTACGCCCGTGAAGTTCATCGGACGGCAGATCCTCAAGGTCGTGTCGCGTCTCGGTGACACCGGGATGAGCCGGGGTACCCGGGGTGAGGGAGCCTGGCTGGCGGTGGGTCTGGTGGTGGCCGGCTTCCGCCTGATGTCGCGACTGGGGCGTCGTAAGCGGGAGGTGGTCTATTCCCGTGAACTGGACCCGGGAGAGACCCTCGAGATCAGGCACCTCACCGTGGATCGCAAGGGTCGGCCGGTCGCTTGACCCCCTCGGCGGAGGCTGAGCCCCCCGTGCCCATGGCTGAGGGGGAGACGATCGTTCTGATCGACTCCAAACAACGTCGCTATCTCGTGGCCCTCGAGGCCGGGGGGGAGTTCCACTCCCACGCCGGGATCCTCGACCACGACGCGATTATCGGTCGACCCGAGGGACTCGAACTCCGTTCCAACAAGGGGGCCCGGTTCCTGGCCCTGAGACCCACCCTGGTCGACTACGTGCTCAAGATGCCGCGCGGGGCCCAGGTGATCTACCCCAAGGACCTGGGTCCGATACTCATGATGGCCGACATCCATCCGGGGTTGAGGGTCCTCGAGTCCGGGGTCGGGTCCGGGGCCCTCTCCACCACCCTGGTGCGGGCCGGGGTGTCGGTCATCGGCTACGAGCTCCGCGAGGAATTCGCCGAGACCGCCACCGCCAACGTCGTCGGGTTCCTCGGCCCCGGGGCCCTCGAGCACTACCGGGTCGAGACCCGCGACGCCTACCAGGGAATCGAGGAGAGGAATCTCGACCGAATACTCCTGGACCTGCCCGAACCGTGGCAGGTGGTTCCCCACGTCCCCGAAGCCATGAAACCGGGAGGGATACTCTTGGCCTACAACCCCTCGATCAGCCAGGTGATGTCGTTGCGGGAGGCTCTCGACGCCGGTCCCTTCGGAATGATCGAGACGGTCGAGGTTCTGAACCGCTCCTGGCACGTGGACGGCTACGCGGTCCGTCCCGACCACCGGATGGTCGCCCACACCGGTTTCATCACCCACTGCCGTCTCCTGCGTTGACACCCGCCGCTCCGGGCCCCAGACTCCCCTCGATCCCTTGAACCTCGTAGATCTCTTTCTGATCCTGCTGGTGGTCTCAGCGGCCGTCGGCGGCGGGCGCATGGGATTCGTCGCCCGTTCGACCTCCTGGTTGGGACTGGCCCTGGGTCTCAGCCTGGCCCTGTTGATCACCCCGGTGATCGTGTCCCTGGTCGGATCGCTCGACGACGCCTGGGTGCTGTTCACCGCCCTGGCGGTCATGGTCGCCTTCGCCACCGTGGGTCAGTGGCTGGGCCTGAACCTCGGGGAGAGGGCCCGGGGAGGGGTCCACCGCCGGGTGGGGAGAGTGGACCAGGCGGCCGGGGCGCTCGTCGGAGGCCTGGGCGTGCTGGTCATGTTCTGGCTGTTGATCCCCACCCTGGTGTCGACTCCGGGTCTGATCGCGGATCAGACCTCGGAGTCCGTGATCGCCCGGGCCGTGCTGGAACGGGCCCCCGAACCACCCGACACCCTGCGGGCCCTGCGCCGGGCGGTGGGGGACAACCGGGGGGCTGTGGCCCTCGGCGGGGGCGGTACGATCGCCGAGCCGGGTCCCCCACCGTCACTTTCGGGTCTGGACGCGAGGGTGCTAGACGGTGCCGCCCGGGCGGTGGTCCGCATCGACACCCTGGCCTGCTCGCGCCATCAGGAGGGCACCGGAGTGGTGGTCGATCCCGGATTGATCCTCACCAACGCCCACGTGGTGGCCGGTGGAGACGAGCTGGGCGTGGTCGACGAACTGGGTCGCTCGTTCCTGGCCACCCTGGTGCACTTCGATCCCGAGCGGGATGTGGCGGTACTGAGGGTGGACGGACTCGAGGTCCCGCCCCTGACCATGGGGACGGCCGGGGTGGGGACCATCGGGGCGGTCTTCGGGCACCCGGGGGGAGGTGATCTGAGAGTCGCTCCCTTCCGCATAGACGAGCTGGTGCGGGCCCGGGGTCGCGACCTCTACGACAGGGTGGACACCTCGCGCGAGGTCTACATCCTCGCCACCCGCCTGGAACTCGGCGACAGCGGCGCCCCGCTCATCTCCGACACCGGGGAGGTGGTGGGGTTGGCCTTCGCCGTGTCCCCCGATGACCCCGAGGAGGCCTTCGCCCTCACCGTGGGCGAACTCGAGGCCACCCTCGAGGAGGCGGCCACCAGTCCCAATCCCGATCCGGGTCCCTGTCTGTAGTCACGGGCCGGATGGCGAGTAACGGACCGGATGACGGCCGGTGCGGTCGATCGGGGGTGGCCCGACGCGAGGACACCCCGGACCGGAGTCCGGGGTGTCCGTTGTGTTCAGTGACGCTCCGTGGGGAGCGTGGGACTACTCCACCTCGATGAAAATACACTCACCGGGGCACTCTTCGGCCGCCTCGATCACGGCATCCAGCTGACCGTCGGGGATCGGGGCCAGGCTGTCGGCGCCACCGGGATCGGAGAGGACCTTCTCGCCGTCCTTGACATAGGCGAGACCGTCGTCGAGCAGGGTGAATACGTCGGGGGCGATCTCTTCGCACAGACCGTCGCCGGTGCACAGATCCTGGTCGATCCAGACCTTCATCGCGGATGTTGCCTCTCTGTCGGTACAGAACTGTTGATTCTGGGGGGTGTTCGATTCCGGACCACCACCGTTGGGCGGTCATCCGGGCTTCAAAGGTACACGGATTGGCCTCCACCCACCATGTCGGACAGCACCTCACCAGAGGTGGGGGTTGGCCACGGCGGTGGCGGGCCGATTGAATTCTACAGTAGATGCTCGCGAAACCGCTTTCGCCGTTCTCTCCCGAATTCCGGGGCTCCGGCGGCATGGGCGGGGGCCACGGACCCACGCTGAGCCATCGACCGGTCCTCGCCGGACCGACGGTGCTCCGGCGGACCCTCCCCGGGGCGCCGGTCGGAGGTACGCAACTGGGGTGTATGGTCGCCGACTGGAGCGGAACGACGATCAGGAGCAGCTGATGGCGGCCAACAGTGACGCCCCGGGCGGAGAGATGATCCCGCCGAGTGGAGGGACCGAGGGGGACCAGGGGGATGTGCGGCAACTTCGTGCCCTGAGGGACGAGGTGGCCGTGCTGAGGCGGAGGCTGCACGAGGCCCCCAAGAGGGTCCGGACCCTCGAGGAGCGGCTCCTGGAGGTGAAGGGCCAGCTGGCCCAGGCCGTGTCCCAGAACGAGAAGCTGAGCTACACCCTCAGGGAGGCCCGGGAGCACATCGCCGCCCTGAGGGACGAGGTCGACAAGCTCACCCAGCCCCCCAGCGCCTACGGCACCCTGCTCGACGTCAACGACGACGCCACCGTCGACGTCCACGCCGGTGGCCGCAAGATGAGGGTCGCCGTCCACCCCGACATCGAGGCCGACGAGCTCCGCCCCGGGGCCGAGGTCCTGCTGAACGATTCCATGAACGTCGTGCTCTGCCGCCGCCCGGAGAGGTCCGGTGAGGTGGCGACCCTCAAGGAGATCCTCGAGGACGGTGAACGGGCCCTGGTGGTGGGGCGGGCCGACGACGAGAAGGTGGTGGAGCTGGCCGCCGGGCTGAGGGGGGCGGCCATCAGGTCCGGTGACATCCTGCTGCTCGACGCCCGGGCCGCGGTGGCCCTCGAGCGCCTGCCCCGGCCCGAGGTGGAGGAACTGGTGCTGGAGGAGGTGCCCGACGTCTCCTACTCCGACATCGGCGGGCTGGACAGTCAGATCGAGCAGATCACCGACGCCGTCGAGCTCCCGTTCCTCCATCAGGAGCTGTTCGCCGAGTACCGGCTGCCCACCCCCAAGGGAATCCTTCTCTACGGACCCCCCGGATGTGGCAAGACCCTGATCGCCAAGGCCGTGGCCAACAGCCTGGCCCGCAGGGTGGCCGAGGTGAGCGGTGATGAGAAGGCCCACAGCTTCTTTCTCAACATCAAGGGCCCCGAGCTGCTCAACAAGTACGTGGGGGAGACCGAGCGTCAGATACGCCAGATCTTCCAGCGGGCCCGCGAGAAGGCCTCGGAGGGCTGGCCGGTCATCGTGTTCTTCGACGAGATGGAATCCCTGTTCCGCACCCGGGGAAGTGGCATCAGCTCCGACATGGAGTCCACCGTCGTCCCCCAGCTGCTGGCCGAGATCGACGGGGTCGAGGGTCTGCGCAACGTGATCGTCATCGGGGCCTCCAACCGGGAGGACCTCATCGACCCCGCCATTCTGAGGCCCGGTCGTCTGGACGTGAAGATCAAGATCCAGCGCCCCGACGAGACGGCGGCGGCCGCCATCTTCTCCCGCTACATGGTGACCGACCTGCCCATTGACGAGGACGAGGTACGGACCCTCGGTGGGGGAGACCCCGACAAGGCGGTCAGGGTGATGATCGAGCGCACCGTCGAGGCCATGTACCTCACCGACGAGGCCAACCAGTTCCTGGAGGTCACCTACCAGAACGGCGACAAGGAGGTCCTGTACTTCAAGGACTTCGCCTCGGGGGCGATGATCGAGAACATGGTGCGTCGGGCCAAGCGCATGGCCATCAAGCGCTCAATAGCCGAGGGCACCCGCGGGATACGCCTCGACGACCTCCTGGCCTCCATCACCCAGGAGTACAAGGAGCACGAGGATCTCCCCAACACCACCAACCCCGACGACTGGGCCAAGATCTCGGGCAAGAAGGGTGAGCGCATAGTGTTCATCCGCACCCTCATCAGCCAGGACACCGCCGAACCCGAGGGCGGGAGGTCGATCGAACGGGTCACCACCGGTCAGTACCTCTGACGGGGGATCGGTAACGTGGGAGCGTGGCCGTTCACAAGATCCTGGGAATCGAGACCGAGTTCGGGATCCTGCACCTGAACCCAGGGGAGTCCAATCCGGTCAGTGCCTCGTCCCTGCTCATCAACGCCTATGTGAACGGGCGCCGCAGCAACCGCATCGGCTGGGATTTCGAGGATGAGCAGCCCGGGGTGGACGCCCGGGGATTCGACGTTTACGGGGGGATGGCCCCCGCGGTGGAGAGTCACCTGGTGAACGCGGTGCTCACCAACGGGGCCCGTTTCTACGTCGACCACGCCCATCCCGAGATGTCCTCCCCGGAGTGCTTCGACGCCCGCGAGGCGGTGATCTACGACAAGGCGGCCGAGGTCATCCTGGCCACGTCGATGGGGGACGCGTCCCGTTACCTGCCCCCCGGCGAGGAACTGGTCGTCCACAAGAACAACTCCGACGGCAAGGGCAACAGCTACGGCTGCCACGAGAACTACCTGGTCGACCGCCAGGTGCCCTTCTCCCGCCTGGCCACCCAGATCATGCCGTTCTTCGTGAGTCGTCAGATCTTCACCGGATCGGGGAAGGTGGGAACCGAGGCCCCCGACATGGACCCGGCCGAGGTGCCCTTCCAGATCACCCAGAGGGCCGACTTCTTCGAGGAGGAGGTCGGCCTGGAGACCACCCTCAAGCGGCCGATCGTCAACACCCGTGATGAACCACACGCCAACTCCGCCCGGTACCGCCGCCTCCACGTGATCGTGGGGGACGCCACCCAGGCCGAGGTGGCCACCTACCTGAAGCTGGGGACCACGGCCCTGGTGCTGGCCATGATCGACGACGACTTCCTCCACGACGTCCCCGTCTTCGAGGACCCCGTCCGGGCGATGAGGGACGTCTCCTACGACCTGACCCTGGCCCGTACCCACCCCATGGCCGGTGGCGGCGCCATGAGCGCTCTGGATGTCCAGTGGGTCTACTTCGAGGCCGCCGCCAAGTACGGGGAACAGGCCGGCTTCGAGGCCGTGGGGGGCGAGACGGTCGGCCGGGACGTGATGGCCAGGTGGGAGGAGGTGCTCGACTCCCTCGGGCGGGACCCCATGGAGCTCTCCGACCGCTTGGAGTGGGTGGCCAAGCTGCGTCTGCTCGAGGGTTTCCGTTCCCGGCACGCCTGCGACTGGGACGACCCCCGGGTCCGGGCCCTGGATCTGCAGTACCACGACCTGAGGCCGGGGCGGAACATCCACCGACGTCTGGGCATGGAGCGGGTCACCACCGACCCCGAGGTGGAGGCCGCGGTCACCTCCCCCCCGCCCGACACCCGGGCCTACTTCCGGGGTCGATGTGTGGAGAAGTACGCCGACCGGATAGTCGCCGCCAACTGGGACTCGATGGTGTTCGACGTGGGTGGGGAGTCGCTCCGGCGGGTACCGATGCTCGAGCCGCTGAGGGGAACCCGGGCTCATGTGGGTACCTTGTTGGACGAATGCGAGACCGCTGAAGAGTTGTTGAGGGCCCTGGGAGAATGATCACCCCTCCCACCCCGACCGATGATGGAGGAACGCATGGCCGAACGTGAACAGATCCGCAAACCCCGACGCGAATCCCGCGATGAGGAGGTCGAGGAGACCGCCTCGGCCTCGGAGTCGGGTACCGAACTCAAGGCCGAGCTGGATGACCTGCTGGACGAGATCGACGAGGTCCTCGAGACCAACGCCGAGGAGTTCGTCCGCAACTACGTGCAGAAGGGCGGCGAGTAACCGTAGCCATGGGTATGCCGTTCTTCCGGCCCGGAGACGATCCGGGTCCCAGCTTCGTGGATCTCCTGCGACGCAGGGGCCACACCCCCCTGACCGTGGACCCCACCGCCCACGTCGACGCCGGGCACGCCACCACCGTCCTGGCCATCAGGTTCGCCGACGGGGTGGTGATGGCCGGTGACCGGCGGGCCACCTCGGGACACCTGATCTCCCATCGGGCCATCGAGAAGGTCTTCCCCGCCGATCGTCACAGCGGGGTGGCCATAGCGGGGGCGGCCGGACCCGCGGTGCAGATGGTGAGGCTGTTCCAGGTTCAGCTCGAGCACTACGAGAAGGTCGAGGGTCAGACCCTGAGCCTGGAGGGCAAGGGAAATCAACTGGCCCAGCTCATCAGGGGGAATCTGCCCGCCGCCATGCAGGGACTGGCCGTGATACCCCTCTTCGCCGGCTACGACACCCACCGCGGGGCGGGTCGGCTCTTCCAGTTCGACATAACCGGCGGGCGCTACGAGGAACGGGACCACGCCGCCACCGGTTCGGGCAGCCTCCACGCCTCCACGGTGGTGAAGCTGGGGTTCACCCGGGACATGGACGTGGAGGCGGCCATAGTTCTGGCCCTCAGGGCCCTGTGGCACGCCGCCGACGAGGACAGCGCCACCGGTGGTCCCGACCCCATCCGGGGCATATACCCGGTGGTGGCCACCATCACCGCCGAGGGGTTCCAGAGGCTGCCCGATTCGGAGGTGGCCGGTCACTTCGCCGGTATCGAGGCCGAGTTGAGAGATCAGGAGGCCTGAGATGGCGATGCCCGGGTTCTACGTCTCCCCCGAACAGGCCATCCAGGACAAGGCCGACTACGCCCGCAAGGGAATCGCCCGGGGTCGGGCCCTGGTGGCCATGAGGTTCGACGCCGGCCTGGTTCTGGTGGCGGAGAACAAGAGCAGCACCCTGCGCAAGATCAGCGAGATCTACGACCGCATAGCGTTCGGGGCGGTGGGGCGCTACAACGAGTTCGAGCAGCTCCGGATCGCCGGGGTGCGCCACGCCGACCAGAAGGGGTTCGTCTACAGCCGCGAGGACGTCGACGCCCGCAGCCTGGCCAACCAGTACGCCCAGATCGTGGGCCAGGTGTTCACCCACGAGCTCAAACCCATGGAGGTGGAACTCCTGGTGGTGGAGGTCGGGCACACCCCCGACCGCGACCGCCTGTTCCACATCCTCTACGACGGGACCGTGGCCGACGAGAAATCGGTGGCCGCGGTGGGCGGTGACGCCGAGGCCATACGGGCCCGCCTG
>JALSTE010000530.1 GCA_026983855.1 Acidimicrobiia bacterium | reverse complement strand
TGGTTCGGCTCCGTAGCATGTTCCCGGTGGTTCCCGAAGGCGAGATCCTCGGAATCGGGGCCAGATGGAGGAGTTCAAGTTGACCTCGACGATGTCCAGCACCGGATTGTCCCGGACCCGGATCGCCGCCCGGGCGGAACGGGCCTCGAAGATCTACGGCTCGGGAGACACCGAGGTACGGGCCCTCGACGAGATCGACGTCTCCTTCACCGCCGGTCGCTTCACCGCGGTCATGGGGCCCTCGGGTTCGGGGAAGTCGACCCTGATGCACTGCATGGCGGGACTGGACGCCCTCACCTCGGGTCGCACCTACATAGGTGACACCGACCTGAGCACCCTCTCCCCCCGGGAACTCACATTGCTCCGGCGGGACATGGTCGGTTTCGTGTTCCAGTCGTTCAACCTGGTCCCGACCCTGACCGCACTGGAGAACATCGTCCTGCCCCAGAGCCTGGCCCGGCGCAAGGTCGATCAGACCTGGTTGGACCGGGTGATCGAGACCGTGGGTATTCGGGACCGCCTGGACCACCGGCCCAACGAGCTGTCCGGGGGTCAGCAGCAGAGGGTGGCGGTGGCCCGGGCCCTGGCCGGGAGCCCCGAGATCATCTTCGCCGACGAACCCACCGGCAACGTCGACAGCCGCAACGGGGCCGAGATCCTCGGTTTCATGAGGATGGCCGTCCGGGAGTTCGGCCAGACGATCGTGATGGTCACCCACGACCCGATGGCGGCCTCCCACGCCGACCGGGTCGTGTTCCTCGCCGACGGGCGCATAGTCGACGAGATGTTCGAGCCCGAGCCCGACGCGATCCTCGATCACATGAAGAACCTGGGCGACTGATGTTCAAGGTCTCGGTCAAATCCCTGGCGGCCCACAAGATCCGGCTGCTCATGACCACCTTCGCCGTGGTCCTCGGAGTCACGTTCGTGGTGGCGTCATTCGTGCTGTCCGACAGCCTGCGGGCCACGTTCGACACCCTGTCGGAGACCATCACCTCCCCCTTCGACGCTCAGGTCCGCGGGGTGGAGACCTTCGAGGGCGACTTCACCAGCCGACCCCCCGTCCCCCAGTCGGTGCTGGACCGGATCCGTTCCCTGCCCGAGGTGGACGGGGCCGTGGGGATCGTGCAGATCCCGGTCCAGGCCGCCAAGCCCGACGGCACCCTGATCGACTCGGGTCCGGCCCCCACCCTCGGCTTCGGCTACGACCAGTCCCAGGCCCGCCTGAGCGCGTTCAAGTTCGTCAAGGGCGAACCGCCCGGTCCCGACCAGGTCGCCGTCGACAGGGCCACGGCGGAAAAGTACGACCTGGAGCCCGGCTCGCCCCTCGACGTTCGGGGCCCGGGCGGCAGCGCCTCCCTGACCGTCTCGGGATGGGTCACATTCGGTACCGACAACGGCACCGGGGCGATCTACCTCCTGTTCGACACCGACACCGCCGCCCGTCTGGCCGATCGGGTCGGGGAGTACGACGCCGTCACCGTGAAGGCGGCCGACGGGGTCTCGCCAGCGCAGTTGGTGACCTCCCTGGAGGCCGCCATTCCCAACGGGTTCGAGGCCGTCACCGCCGATCAGTTCGCCCGGGAATTCAGCGACAATTTCGGTCAGATCATCGACATCTTCCGCAACGCCCTGCTGGCCTTCGCCCTGGTGGCGCTGTTCGTCAGCGCCTTCATCATCAACAACACGTTCTCCATCGTGCTGGGCCAGCGGGTCCGGGAACTGGCCCTGTTGAGGGCCATCGGCGCCCTCGGCAGCCAGATCACCCGCTCGGTGCTGCTCGAGGCCGCCGCCATAGGACTGGTGGCCTCCGGCATCGGAGTGGGCATGGGTGTGCTGGGTGCGGTGGGGCTCAAGGCCCTCATCAGCGGTGCCGGCGGAGGGGGTGGACTGCCCGACGGGCCCCTGCTGGTCCACCCCCGGACCTGGATCATCGCCTTCGGGGTGGGCACCCTCATAACCCTCATCGCCGCCCTGTCCCCGGCCCGCAAGGCGGCCGCAATCCCTCCGGTCGCCGCCATGAGAACCGACATCAACCTGCAGTCCGGCGGCATCCGACGGAGGACCGTCTTCGGTGTGATCACCGGGGTCATCGGGTTGCTGCTGTTGTTCCGCGGGGTCACGACCGACGGG
>JALSTE010000529.1 GCA_026983855.1 Acidimicrobiia bacterium | reverse complement strand
GATCGGGGATGGGGATGGGGGAGGGATCAGTCGTCGAGGAGCTGATCGGCGAGGGCCTGGGCCAGGGCCCGACCGCGGGCCCGGCGGCGACGCAGCAACCACAGCAGGAAGACCACCACGAGAACCGGGGCCAGACGCTTGAGCACCGGGGCACCGGCCGTGTCGAGGAGATCGACCGGCTGGGCCTCGGGCATCTCGATACGGCGGGGACCCGAGGGGGCCTCGGCCTCAGCGGCCTCGGCGGCCTCCTCGGCGGGAGCGGCCTCGGGGGTCACCCCCTCGGTGACCGGCGACGAGGCGGCAGCCTCCTCGGCGGCGATGATGTCGGCCAGCTTCTTTTCGAGACAGTCGGAGAACTGGGCCAGGATCTTCTCACTCACGTCGGCCATCACCCCCCGACCGAACTGGGCCACCTTGCCGGTCACCTTGAGGTCGGTGTCGATCACCACCGCGGTGCCGTCGCCGTCGGGGGTGAGCTGAGCGGTGACCTCAGCACTGGCGTTCCCCGCCCCCCTGGTGTCACGGCCCTTGGCGTCTATGACCGCCTTGTAGTTCTCGCCGTCCTTCTCGAGGAACCGGGCCTCGCCCTTGTACTGGGCGGTGATGGGACCGACCTTGACCTTCACCGATCCGCGGAAGGTGTCACCCTCGATCTCGGTGAGCTGGGCCCCCGGCATGCACGGGGCGATGAACTCGATGTCGGTCAGGGTCCGCCAAGTGGTGTCGATCGGTGCGTCCACCCGGAACTCATTGGTCAGCTGCATGGCGCAGATCCTCCACGGTGTCGATGTCAAAAGGGTGACCCTCGCAGGGTACCTGAGCCACCAGGTCGGGCCTCCGCCGGATCAGGTGACGGGCTCCGAAATCGCCCTCATCGGGGAGCAGGTCCCACACCGCTCTCGACAGCCTCACCGGGTTGCGGCCTGGTACACGGTAGCGGGCCACCACTATCGGAGAGTCGGCCGCGCCCACCGCCCGCCAGGCCGAGGCCGGGATTCCCGGCTGGTCACCGAGTCCCACGACCAGGGCGTCGAACCCTTGCCCGGCGGCCCAGTCGGCGGCGACCCGCAGCGAGGTCGCCTGGCCCTCGGCCCACCTCGGGTTCACGATCACGGTCAGGTTCCCGGCGCCGGAGGGGATCACCCCATCGAGATCCACCGCTCCGGTCACCACCAGGTTGTGTTCGAAACCGGCTTCCAGCATGGCGTCGAGGGCGTGGGTGACGAGGGGACGACCCCGGTGGGGGGCCAGAAGCTTGTGGCTGTTACCGGCGAAGCGGCTGCCCGACCCCGCCGCCAACAACACACCCAGAACGCGGTCCCCGGCCCGCCCCTCCCCCTGCGGCCCGGCGGCGGTCGACGGCCCGGCCATGTCAGTACGACCGGGGCAGACCGAGCACCTTGTGGCCCAGGTAGTTGAGGACCATCTCCTGGGATACCGGCGCCAACCGCATGACCCTCACCTCCCGCCAGTAGCGCTCGATGTCGTACTCGGTGGCGTAGCCGAAACCACCGTGGGTCTGCATCGCCCGGTCGGCGGCGTCGAAGGCGGCGTCGGCGGCCAGGTACTTGGCGGTGTTGGCCTGCTCCCCGCAATCCAGACCCCGGTCGTAGCGCCAGGACGCCTCCCGGATCACGAGTTCGGCCGCCCGCAACCGGGCGTGGGAGTCGGCCAGGGGGAATGCCAGCCCCTGGTTCTGGCCGATCGGACGGCCGAAGACGACCCTCTCGTTGGCGTATTGCACCGCCCGGGAGAGAGCCACCCGCCCGATTCCCAGGGCCTCGGAGGCGATGAGGATGCGCTCGGGGTTGAGACCGTCGAGGAGGAGACGGAAGCCCTCACCCTCCACCCCCACCCGGCGGGACACAGGGACCCTGAGACCGTCGTAGCGAACCTCACAGGAGGAGACGGCGTTGCGTCCGGCCTTGGAAATGGGACGTATGTCGACGCCCGGCGCCCGCAGATCCGCCAGCAGGAGGGTCATACCCTCGGTGGGCCGGAGGCAGTCCTCCCTGGGGGTGGTGCGCACCAGCAGGAGCACCATCTCGGCCTGCTCCGCCTTGGTGGTCCAGACCTTCGCCCCATCGACCACGTACTCATCACCGTGGCGCACCGCCCGGGTGGTGATGGAGGTGG
>JALSTE010000528.1 GCA_026983855.1 Acidimicrobiia bacterium | reverse complement strand
CGCCGCGGTCCCGTTGATCACCGGTGACGAGGTGGGTCTCGTGGGGGTCGCTCACCGGTGATGGGGTGGGTCTGGTTGGGGGTCGTTCACCGGTGATGGGGTGGGTCTGGTTGGGGGTCGTTCACCAGTGACGCAGGTCGATCTCCCAGGTGTCCACGACCTCTCCCCTCTGGGCCACGTGGAGAACCGGGTGCTTGGCCATGGTCGGATCGATGTGGGCCGGGATCACCGTGATCCGATCCCCGACCCTCACGGGGGTGTCGGGCACGAAGGCGGTGTGCTCGTCGGCGCAGTAGATGATCTCGGCCCCCTCGATCGTGGGGTTGCCGTGGTCCATGCCGAGGGCCTTCAACCCGGCGTCACATACCGCGTAGCCCGGCGCCACCGATATGACCGTGGCCGAGATGAACAATCCCTGGACGAAGGGCTGGTCCTGGGCGGAGTAGGCGGTGTCCATGAGCACGTAGGAGCCGGCCTGGAGCTCGGTGACCCAGTGGTTGATGTCCCAGGTGCCCGTGCCACCTCCGCTGACGATCTCGCCCCCCACCGCTTCGTGGGCCTCGGCCAGTCTCTCCATGGCCCCGGCGGTGAGTCGCTCACGTTCGGAACGTTGGGTGAGACCCATGGCGTGGCCCTCGTACCCCATCACCCCCCGTACGCCCAGTCCCAGACGTCGGGCGGTGGCGGCCAGGGGACCGGCCTGCCCGACCGCGCACCCGCAGCGGAAGCCGACCCGCACCTCTATGAGGACCTCGGCGATCCCCGCCATCGCCGCGGCGGCGATGGTGGCCTCTGAATCGACGGCGACGGTCACCCGGGCCCCGGAGTGGGCCATGGCCTCCAGACGGCCGGGATCGAGGCACTGATTGGCCAGCAGGATGTCATCACCCAGCCCGGCCCGGGCCAGACCCAGTACCTCGGCGGGGGTGGCGCAGGTGAAGGCGGTGTGGCCCCGGGACGCCTGCTCGCGGGCCAGGGAGGTGCACTTGTGGGCCTTCACGTGGGGTCGCAGCCGGGTACCGGGCCAGGCGGCGGCCATGGTGGCCAGGTTGGAACCCAGGGCGTCGGCATCCGCCCACAGGGCGGGGGTGGGAAGGTCCTCGACCAGCATCGACCCAGTCTGCCCCATCCTCACCCCACTCTCGTGCGACCGGGGGTGACCTGTGGACAGCGGCGAGTGGTAGCTCGTGGGTGGCCGCTCTCCCGTGTGACCGGGGGCTGGCGTGGCCGGTTCCAGCTCACCCCGACAGCGGGGGTGGGACACCAGGTGCGAGCGGGGGGACTCGAACCCCCACAGCCTTTCGGCCACTGGGACCTAAACCCAGCGCGTCTGCCAGTTCCGCCACGCTCGCCGGCCATCGGGACGGATGACCCGCCCGGTGAAGATCGTGAGTCTAGCCCCGCCCTCCCATCGGCCCCGCCCCCGTGGTCACCGGCAGTGTGGCCGCGACCATCGTGAGTGGCCGGGGTCGATGGCTATCCCGGGGTGAGGAGAAAGGTGTAGTAGTTGCCCACGGCGAAGAACTCCCCGGAGTCCGATGCCCGGTGCTGCCATTCGAGCCAGCCTCGGGACCTTCCGGCGTCGATCCTCCCGGCTCGGGCCGCCACGGGCACGTAGGTGTCAGCGGTGGACAGCCAGTAGCTCCCCTGGCCCGCCTCGGCCAGGGCGTGGGCGTCGAATCCGGTGATCCGGAGTCCGCAGGAGTGGGCCAGGGCGGGCAGCCGTCTCATCACCAGGGGATTGTGGGCGACAGTGCGGAGAAGGGCGTCGTGCACGGCCCCGTTGAGTTCGGGGTCGGGGTGGGTGAACGTCCACGAGGCGATGTCCCCGTCGAACACGACCACCGATCCCCCCGGTCGGACGACCCGGGCCATCTCGGCCAGGGCCCGGGCCGGGTCGGCGATGTGACTGAACACGGTGTGGGCGATGACCACGTCGAAGCTGTGGTCGGGGTGGTCCAGGTGGTGGACATCGCCCTCAACGAAGTCGATTCTTCCCTCCAGTCCGGCCCGGTGGGCGTGCTCACGCCCGGCCGCCAGCAGTGGTGCGCTGGGATCCTCGGCCACGATCCGGGTGGTCGGTGAGGTCCGCCGGGCGACCTCCCGGGCCACCACACCCGTCCCGGCCCCCACCTCCAGCACCGCCCCGGCCGTGGCCGGGTCGATGGCCGTCAGGTACCGGTCCCGCCAGGCCGAGAAGTTGGGATCGGTGTCCCGGAACTCGAGTCGGGTGACCATGCGGGCGATGGTCTCCTCATCGGCGTGGCCGATCTCCAGGAATATGTCGGAGGATCCTGATTCGCCCATGGCTGTCGCCTCCCGGCGGTGAGTGGATGGTGTGGGGTCGGAGACCGGCCGTGGTCTCGGGAAACCAGCCGGACCCAAGGATCGGGCCCGCTCCCCGGTGGTCGGAGAGCGGGCCCGGCCCGTCATGTGATTCTCGAGGTCCCGTCCGTGGGCGGGGGAGCGGAGCGGGTCAGTTGCCGCCCTCGTTCAGGGTCACCGTCGTGGGCGAGTACCCGGTGCCCTTGACGTCGACGCCCTCATTCTCGAGGTTGGCCACCGCCTCCTCGGCGATGTCGGTCCGGAAGGAGTCATCGGACACCGAGCTGACGATGTTCTCCGAGGTGGCGACCTCCTTGGTCTGATCCCACAGGGCCTTGTCCATCACACCCGCTCCCGCCGGGGAGGGCCAGATCAACTGGTTGATCTCGTTGAGCTGCCACGCCTGGTGGGACTTGCCCAGGGTCGGTGCGTTCTGGAGGACGATGTCGACGCACTGGTCGAAGTTGTCCCGGCAGAAGGCCCAGCCCTTGAGCGAGGCCTGGACGAACTTGACGGCGGTGTCCCGGTAGGCCGGGTCGCTGTCGAGACGGTCGGCGTCGGCCCAGATGGCGTCCTGGAGCATCGCCGTTCCGACGTCGTTCCAGTTGATCACCGAAAGGTCCTCGGGCTGGTAGAGCTCGCCGGTGTCGGGATTCACGGTCTCGAGAACCTGGGCGTACTCGTTGTAGATCATGGCCTGGGCGGCGTCGATCTCACGGTTCAGCAGCGCCAGCATGTCGAAGTTCTGCTGCACCAGGGTGACGTCGGACGCCGGGTCCAGGCCGGCCTTGCGGAGACCGGCCAGGAGCTCGAACTCGTTGCCGAAACCCCAGTTGCCGACGGTCTTGCCCTTGAGGTCCTCGACCTTGGAGATACCGGAGTCGGCGAAGGCCACCTGCAGGGTTCCACTGCGCTGGAAGACCTGGCCGATGTCGACGATGTTGGCCCCCTCCTCGATGGAGACCAGGGCCTTCGGCACCCAGGCGATGGCGAAGTCCACGGCGCCGGAGTCGAGCTGGGTCTGGGGGACGATGTCCACACCACCCTCCAGAATCTCGACGTTAAGCCCGAGGTCCTTGTAGAAGCCCTGGTCCACGGCGGCGAAGTAGCCGGCGAACTGGGCCTGGGTGAACCACTGGAGCTGGAGCTTGACGTCGACCATCTCGGCCGGTGCCTGGGTGTCCCCACCTCCGTCGCCTCCGGCCGCCGCGGTGGTATCGGTGGCGTTGCCGCCACTGTCACCACATGCGGCGGCGATGAGGCCCATGGCCATCAGCAGCGCCAGTAGGCGCCATAGAGTCGGTCGTTTTCTCATAGGGGTTCCCCTCCTGTTTCCCTGAAAGCTAGTCGCGGGGCCCATGCCCGGCGGTGCCAATCAGCTCTTGTCCCGGTCCAGTCCCTGTCCCACGAGGGGCACGGAAGATCTCGCCCGGTCGGTCCCCGGTGGCCGGGTCGGCATCACCAGGGGTTCCATCGAACCCGGGGTTCAACGCGCCGCCTCCCTCACCGAGGCGTGCCAGGGCATCGCCAGCCGCTCGGCCAGGGCGGCCAGGGCGTACAACACGATGCCGATCATGGCCCCGGCGAACACCGCGGCCCAGGCGTCGTCGTAGCGCGTGAGACCCGCACTCTGGATGATCATGGGGCCCAGGGCGTCCTGGCGGCCCCCGAAGTACTCCGCCACGATGGCGGCGATCACCGACAGGGAGGAGACGATCTTGAGGGAGTTGAAGAAGAACGGCATGGCGTTGGGGATACGCACCTCCCGGGTGATCTGCCGTTCCCGGGCCGCGTAGGACCTCATCAGCTCGATCTGGCTGGGCTGTACCTGGGTGAGGCCCTTGGTGACGTTGATGAACACCGGGAAGAACACCAGGACGGTGACCACCGCCTGGTTGGAGTGGGGTGAGATCAGGCCGAACCAGGCATTGAACACCGGGGCCAGGGCGATGATGGGGATGGCGTTCACGGCGGTCGCCACCGGGGTGATGGTCTCGTTGGCCGACCGGAATCGGGTCACGAGCAGGGCGGCGAGGACCCCCAGGATCACCCCGGCCGCCAGTCCGGTGAGGATGACGTAGCCGGTGTGGCGGGTGCCGGTCCAGATCTGGGACCAGTTGTCCACCAACGCCGCCACGATCTCGCTGGGTGGTGGCAGGACGAATCCCCGGGGATCGGTGATCCTCAGCAACGACTCCCACAGGGCCAGACCCGCCAGGCCGAAGGCCACCGGTGGCAGCGAGGCCGAGAGCCGATGCCGGAGACCGGTCACTCCGCCCCCTCCACGGCCCGCAGGGCCTCGCGCACCTCGGTGATCTTGGCGAAGAACCCCGGGGACTCGCGGGTGTCGGCGTCACGACCGCCCAGATCCACCGGGATCTCCGTGGAGATCCGTCCCGGGCGGGGTGACATCACCACCACCCGACTCGAGAGGTACACGGACTCGGGGATCGAGTGGGTGACGAAGACCACCGTGGTCCCGGTCTCACTCCAGATTCGGAGCAGCTCGGTCTGCATGTGCTCCCGGGTCATCTCGTCGAGAGCACCGAAGGGCTCATCCATGAGGAGCAGGGAGGGGTTGAACGACAGGGCCCGGGCGATGGCCACCCTCTGGCGCATGCCTCCCGACAACTCGGCGGGGTGATGGTCACCGAACTGGCCGAGTTTCACCAGTTCGAGCATCTCCCGGGCCCGCTGCTGCCGCTTGTCCCGGGACCAGCCCATCAACTCCAGGGGAAGTTCGATGTTTCGGGCCACGCTGCGCCAGTCGAACAGGCCCGAGTGCTGGAAGGCCATGCCGTAGTCCCGGTCCAGGCGGGCCTGCTCGGCGGGTTTGCCGTAGACCGTGATCTGGCCCTCGGTCGGTTCGGTGAGTGAGGCGATCACCCTCAGCAGGGTGCTCTTGCCGCAACCCGAGGGGCCGATGAGGGACACGAACTCACCGGGTTCGATGGCCAGGTCCACCTCGCTCAGGGCGTGGACCTCGTTGGGTCGGCCCTGATTGAAGACCTTGGTGATGCCCTCGGCCCTCACCGCACACTCGGTCATACCGCCTCCTGGCCTCTGCGGCCCAGCACGAATCGTTCCGCCTGACCAATCACCCCGACCACGAACAGTCCCAGGACCGCGGCCCCGATCACCGAGGCGTAGAGCCTCTCGGGCCCAGTGGTGTACTTACCGGCGAAGTCCAGGATCAGGCGACCCAGGCCGCCACGCACGCCCGCCGAGATCTCACCGACGATGGCTCCGACCACACTGGCGGTGGCGGCCAGCTTCAGGGCCGGGAACAGGTAGGGAAGGGAGGCGGGGAAGCGGAGTCGGAACAGGGTCTGACCCCAGGTGGAGGCGTAGGAGTCCATCAACTCCAGGGCCTCGGGTTCGGGTGACTTGAGGCCCCGGAGTCCGCTGACGGCCACGGGGAAGAAGGTGAGGTAGGTGGCGATCAGCGACACCGACTGCCACTTCTGCCATTCCCAGGGCAGGAAACCCAGGTTCTTGTTGGCCCAGATCACCACGATCGGTGCGATGGCCACCAGGGGAATGGTCTGGGAGGCGATCACCCAGGGCAGCAGGCCCCGTTCGAGGAGCCGGGACCTCAGCAGCAGAACCGCTATGGCCAGACCGATGACCACCCCGGCCACGAACCCGGTGGCCGCCTCCCTCAGGGTGAACAGGGCCGAGGACCAGATGAGGGAGGCCAGGGTCTGCCCTCCGGCCCGCAGGGGTCGGCCGAAGGAGGTCAGGATGTCCCCGAGTGGGGGCATGATCAGGTCGTTGGTCTTCACGGGCAGCTCGCCACCCACGATGGGCCAGCGGTCGCCGGTGGACTGCCCCATGGCCTTGTAGCCCATGTAGAGCAGTCCCAGCCCGATCACGAACAGGACGAACACGAGGGTCCTGCGGGCGCTGTTCCGCAGGCGCTGACGGCGTTCCTGGCGTTTGACCGCCAGGACGATCAACTGATCACGGATGATCGGATCGTCGGTGGCCGCGATCTCGGCCAGTTGTTCCTCGAGTCTGCTCATGAAGTGGTCAGCGGCTGTTGACTACCGGGATTATCTTCTCGCCGTAGGCACGGAGGGTCTCGTCCTTGCCGTCGTGCTGCAGGTAGATGGCGAACTGATCGACACCGAGGTCCCGAAGGGCCTCCAACCTCTCGATGTGGTCCTCGATCCCACCCAGGATGCAGAAGCGGTCGACGATCTCGTCGGGCACGAAGTCGACGTGGGAGGAGCCGGCCTTGCCGTGTTGGGAGTAGTCGTAACCCTCCCGGTCCTTGATGTACTCGGTGAGCTCAGCGGGTACGGCCACACCCTCACCGCCGTAGCGCTCGACGAGGTCGGCGACGTGGTTCCCCACCATTCCCCCGAACCACCGGCACTGATTCCTCATGTGGGCCATGTCGTCACCCACGTAGGCCGGGGCGGCGACACAGATGTAGAGCGAGTCGGGGTCCCGGCCCGCCTCGCGGGCCGCGTTCCTCACCGCGTTTATCGTCCACTCGGCCAGGTAGAGGTCGGCCAGCTGCAGGATGAAGCCGTCGGCCTGTTCCCCGCAGAGCTTGAGGGCCTTGGGACCGTAGGCGGCCATGAGCACCGGTAGCTCGGACTCCCGGGCCCAGGGGAACCGCTGGGTGGTGTTGTTGTAGACCGTCTCCCGCCCCTCGGCCAGGTCCTTTATGACCTTCATGGCCTCGCCCAGGGTCCTCAGGGTGGTCGGCTTGTGACCCAGAACCCTCATCGCCGAATCACCCCGGCCGATCCCGCACACGGTGCGATTGCCGAACATGTCGTTGAGGGTGGCGTACATCGAGGCGGTCACGGTCCAGTTCCTGGTACCGGGGTTGGTGACCATCGGGCCCACCTTCATGCGGTGGGTGGCCGACAGGATCTGGGAGTAGATGACGTAGGGCTCCTGCCACAGGATGTGGGAGTCGAAGGTCCAACTGTGGGTGAAGCCGTAGGTTTCGGCCCGGCGGGCCAGATCGATGACCCTCCACGCCGGGGGATCGGTCTGCATGACCACGCCGAAGTCCAGGGTGGTGTCGTCCTCGTTGTCCGTCATCAGTGGGCTCCTGGGTGTGTGGGCCGTTGGGGCCGGGGGCGGTCCGGTGAAGAGTCGGGGATCAGTTGGTCTGGGGGAATCCGAGGTCGACCCGGCTGGTGGCGGGGTCGGGCCAGCGACTGGTGACGACCTTGGTTCGGGTGTAGAAGCGGATGCCGTCCGGGCCGTACATGTGAAGATCGCCGAACAGCGAGTCGTTCCAGCCGCCGAAGGAGTAGTAGGCGACGGGCACGGGAATGGGCACGTTGATGCCAACCATCCCCGCCTCCACGTCGAATTGGAACTGGCGGGCGGCGCCTCCGTCCCGGGTGTAGATGGCGGTCCCGTTGCCGTAGTGGTTGTCGTTGATCAGGGCCAGGGCCTCCTCGTAGGTGTCTACCCTCACGACGGACAGCACCGGGCCGAAAATCTCGTCGGCGTAGACCTTCATCTCGGTCGTCACGTCATCGATGAGGGAGGCCCCGAGGAAGAAGCCACCGGAGTCGAAGCTCTGCTCCCGTCCGTCGACCACGACGGTGGCCCCCTCGGAGCGGCCGTGGTCCAGGTAACTCCCCACCCGTTCGCAGTGCTCGCGGGTGATCAGGGGACCCATCTCGGATTCGGGGTCGGTGCCGTCGCCCACCTTCACATCGGGGATGCGGGACTTGATGGCCTCGATCAGGTCGTCGCCGATCCCCCCCACCGCAACCAGGACCGAGATGGCCATGCACCTCTCCCCGGCGGAACCGTAGGCGGCGCTCACGGCGGCGTCGGCGGCCATGTCGAGGTCGGCGTCGGGGAGCACGACCATGTGGTTCTTGGCTCCGCCCAGGGCCTGCACCCGCTTGCCGGCCCGGGTTCCCGTCTCGTAGACGTAGCGGGCGATGGGCGTGGAACCCACGAAGCTCACGGCGGCGATCCCGGGGTGTTCCAGGATGGCGTCCACGGCCACCTTGTCCCCCTGGATGATGTTGAACACCCCGTCGGGGAGACCCGCCTCCTGGAGCAGTCGGGCCATGATCAGCGAGGTTGACGGGTCCTTCTCTGAGGGCTTGAGAATGAAGGCGTTGCCGCAGGCGATGGCGTTGGGGAACATCCACATCGGGACCATGGTGGGGAAGTTGAACGGGGTGATCCCCGCCACCACCCCCAGGGGTTGACGAATCGAGTAGACGTCGAGGTTGGTGGCCGCCTGCTCGCTGTACTCGCCCTTGAGGAGTTGGGGCACACCGCAGGCGTACTCGATGTTCTCCAGACCGCGGTTGATCTCCCCCATGGAGTCCGAAAGGACCTTGCCGTGCTCGCGGGTGAGGGTCTCCGCCAGGAGATCGCGGTTGGCGTCGACGAGGTCGCGGAAGCGGAACATGACCTGCGTCCGCCCGGACAGGGAGGTGGCCCGCCAGGAGGCGGCGGCCTCGGTGGCCACGGCCACGGCCCGGTCCACCTCCTCGGTGGTGGCCAGGGCGGTGCGGGCGATCTGCTCGCCGGTGGCCGGATTGTGGACCGGGGAGAAACGCCCGGAGGCGGACTCGACGGGTTCTCCGGCGATCCAGTGGGTGAGGGTATCCATCTGAGTTCTCCAGCGGAGGGTTCGGGGGTGGGGCGGTTGGATGTGTGGGGGACAGTGCCCCGGCCGGCGGGGGAGGGCCCACCGGCCGGGCCGGTTTCAGATCAGGTACTGGGACAGGCCACGGCGGATGTACTCCCCGTCGCCGGGGTGTCCCAGATACTGGTTGCCGTCGATGATGACCCGACCCCGTGACAGCACGGTGTCCACGTGACCGGCCACCTCGATGCCCTCGTAGGCGGAGTAGTCCATGTTCATGTGGTGGTTCTCCACCGAGATGGTCCACTTGTGGTTGGGGTCGTAGATCACCACGTCGGCGTCGGATCCGGGGGCGATGACACCCTTGCGGGGGTACATGCCGAACATGCGGGCGGGAGTGGTGGAACACAGCTCCACCCAGCGGGGAAGGCTGATCTCACCCTGGGCCACGCCCTGGTAGAGCAGGTCCATCCGGTGTTCGACGGTGCCGATGCCGTTCGGGATGGCCCGGAAGTCGTCCCGGCCCAGCTCCTTCTGCTCCTTCATGCAGAAGGGGCAGTGGTCGGTGGACACCACGCTGAGGTCGTTGGTCCGCAGACCCTTCCACAGGTCCTGGTGGTGATGCTCGTGCTTGGTGCGCAAGGGCGTGGAGCACACGTACCCGGCCCCCAGGAAACCGGGGGCACCAAGATGATCCTCGAGGTTCAGGTAGAGGTACTGGGGGCAGGTCTCGGCGAAGACGTTGGCCCCGCGGTCGCGGGCCGCGGCCACCTGCTCCAGGGCCCCACTGGCCGACAGATGGACTATGTAGAGGGGGCAGGCCCCGACCTTGGCCAGTTGTATGGCCCGGTGGGTGGCCTCCTCCTCGAGCTCGGCCCGCCTCACGATGCCGTGGTAGATCGGGGCCGTTTCGCCCCGGTTGACGGCCTGCTCGGCCAGAACGTCGATCGCTATCCCGTTCTCGGCGTGCATCATGATCATGGCCCCGTTGCCGGCGGCCTGCTGCATGGCCCGCAGGATCTTCCCGTCGTCGCTGTAGAGCACCCCGGGGTAGGCCATGAACAGCTTGAAGCTGGTGATGCCCTCCTCCACGAGGGTGTCCATCTCCTTGAGGGCGACGTCGTCCACC
>JALSTE010000527.1 GCA_026983855.1 Acidimicrobiia bacterium | reverse complement strand
GTCGGTCCTGGTCTCCACCCACCACATGGACGAGGCGGCCCAGACCGATCGTCTGGTGGTGATGGCCGGGGGTTCGGTGGTGGCCCGGGGGACGGCGGCCCGGATAGTCGGGGAGAGGACCGTGGTCGAGGTTGACGCCGCCGACTGGGGGAGGGCCTTCGCGGTCCTGGACCACGATGATCGCCCCCTGATGCTGGCCGGGCGCCGGATACGGGTGCTCTCCGATCCCCCCGAGATGGTGAGGGCCGAGCTCGAGGCCGCCGGTGTCGCGGCCGGTGTGGCCCTTGTTCCCGCCACCCTCGACGAGACCCTGGTGGAGCTCAGCCGGTGAGGCCCGAACGTCGGCGGGGCCGACGACCGGGGGATCCCGGACGGACCCGGCGGGCCATCCTCGACGCCGCCCGGGATCGTTTCGGGGCGGTCGGTTTCGACCGGGCGACGATCCGGTCGGTGGCCGAGTCCGCCGGGGTGGACCCCGCTCTGGTGATTCACCACTTCGGCAGCAAGCGGGCCCTGTTCGTGGCCGCCCACGAGTTGCCCCTGGATCCGGCCGAGATGCTGACGTCGGTGGTGGCGGCCCCGTTGGCCGAACGGGGGGAGATGATCACCCGGGCCTATCTGGAGGTTCTGGCCGCGCCCGGGTCACCGGTGCTCGGGCTGCTGCGGACCGCGGCCACCAACGACGAGGCGGCCCCGATGTTGCGTGAGTTCATCCAGAGCGCCCTGCTGGATCACGCCGGGGAGCTGATCGGCGGTCCCGACGCCGAACTCCGGATGGCTCTGATCAGCAGCCACCTGATCGGGGTGGTGGTGGCCCGGGACATGGTGGGTATCGGGGTGCTGGGGGAGACGTCCGTGGAGGACCTGGTCGCGGTGGTGAGTCCCACCATCCAGTTCTGTCTGGAGGCGGGGTCGGTGGATCGGGCCGGGTCGGTCCGGTCCTGAGCCGCCGGGGATCGGTCGGGCCGGCCACGGGCGGATCAGAGTCAATGGGGGATGGGGATCCCCCCGGCGTCAAGTCTCCCGGTAGCGGCGGATGATCACCGTGGCGTCGCAGCGGTTGTCACCCGCCCGCTGGGAACGGGCCAGGTAGTCCGCCGTCAGCTCGGTCAGGGGTACGTCCGACCCGAGGCGATCCCCCTCCTCGCGAACCAGACCGAGGTCCTTGGCCATCCAGTCCACGGCGAAACCGAAATCGAAGCGATCCTCGATCATGGTCTGGCCCCGATTGGACAGATACCAGGAGCCGGCCGCCCCCCTGGTCACCGCGGCCAGCACCTTGTCCATGTCCAGGCCGGCCCTCTGGCCGAAGGCCAGGGCCTCGGCCGCCCCCTGAATGGCCCCGGCGCAGAGGATCTGGTTCACCATCTTGGTGAGCTGGCCCGAGCCGGCCGGTCCGATCCGGACGATGGACGCCCCATAGGCCTCCATGACCGGCCGGGCGGCCTCGAAGTCCTCCTCGGTGCCCCCGCACATGATGCTGAGGGTGCCGTTCTCGGCCCCGACCTGGCCCCCCGATATGGGGGCGTCGACGAAACCGACCCCCTTGGCCGAAGCCGCCTCCGACAACTCCACCGCCAGTCGGTTGGAAGCGGTGGTGTGGTCGACGAGGACGGCCCCCGCCACCAGGGCCGACAGGGCCCCCTCGTTGCCGTGGACGACCGATCTGACGTCGTCGTCGTTGCCCACGCAGGTGAACACGAAATCGGCCCCGGCCGACGCCTCCGCCGGTGTGGATGCCGCCACCCCCGGGTACTCGGTGGTCCAGCGCTCGGCCTTGGCCGCCGTACGGTTGAAGACCCTGACGTCGTGCCCCGCCGCCGCCAGGTGCCCTGCCATGGGGTACCCCATGTTGCCCAGACCGATGAACGCACATGTTGCCATGGGTCCACCTTGCCACAACCCGGCAGCGGTCAGGTGGGCCCGGGTGGCGACGGGCGCTCGGGGCGACCGACCATCACCGATGGGGGTCGATTCCCGGGCCGTTCGGTTGTGGTCTCCGTTGCCAGCGTCGACCTGCGGGATCTCGGGGGTGGACACCTGGGCCGTTCGGTTGTGGTCTCCGTTGCCAGCGTCGACGTCCGGGATCTCGGGGGTGGACACCTGGGCCGTTCGGTTGTGGTCTCCGTTGCCAGCG
>JALSTE010000526.1 GCA_026983855.1 Acidimicrobiia bacterium | reverse complement strand
ACACCCGGCGAGTACCGGATCCTGTCGGAACTGCTGGGGGAGCTGGAGGTGCCCCACCTCATGGTGGCGGGCAATCACGACGAGCGGGAGGCCCTGATCGCCGAGTTCGGTGGTGAGGCCGCCCTGCCGGTGGAGGAGGGTCCGATCCGCTACACGCGTGACCTGGAGGGCCTCCGGATCGTGGTGGTTGACACCACCGTTCCCGGACGTCACGACGGGGCCCTGGGTGCCGAGGACCTGGCCTGGTTGGACACCACCCTGGCGGCCGAACCCTCGACACCGACCCTGGTGGCGATGCACCATCCGCCCTTCGTCACCGGGATCTGGTGGATGGACCAGGCGGGGCTGATCGAGGGCATGGAGGCCTTCGCCGAGGTGGTGTCGGCCCACCCCCAGGTGGTGAGGATCGTCTCGGGTCACGTGCACCGGGCCATCACCGGTCGGGTCGCCGGCGTCGAGGCCAGTGTCTGCCCCAGTATCGGTCGTCAGGTCCACCTGGATCTGGTGGCGGAGTCCGCACCGGCGTTCACCCACGAGGCCCCGGCCCTGCAGTTGCACCGCTGGGACGGCACGGGATTCGTGACCCACACCACCCAGGTCGAACTGCCCGGGGGGCTGATCCGACCCGACTACGGGGATCCCGAGAAGGTCATGGAGCGGCTCCGACGTCGGGCCCCGGTCCACAAGCCCCCGCCTCCGGGGGCGTGACGCCGGATTGGGGCGCGCCGGCCACCGCAGGGGGATCCGACCCGAGGAAGAAGCCGGTCCCGGTCAGGAGGCGTTTCGGGTCAGCCAGGTCCGGGCCACGTTGGCGTGTATCGCCACCCCGGTGGCCATGGCGTTCTCGTCGAGCATCATCTTGTTCGAGTGGCAGGCCGGGGCCTGGTTGGGGTCGGCGATATCGGGAGGGCACACCCCCAGGAAGGCCATCGCCCCGGGCACCCGTTGGAGGACGTAGCTGAAGTCCTCCGCCCCCATGACCGGTGCCGGCATCCAGACCACGTGGTCCTCACCGACTACCTCGGCGGCGGCGTCGGCCATGAGTTCCGTGGCCGCCGGGTCGTTGACCGTCACCGGGTAGCCGTGTTCGATCTCCAGCTCGCCGACGCACTCGTGGGCGGCGGCGATACCGGACAGCAGCCTCTCCATACCCTGGGCCACCGAGGCCCGGGTGGCCTCGCTGACGGTCCGGAATGTGCCCTCCACCAGGGCGGACTCGGGGATCACGTTCGTCGTCGTGCCCGACTCGATGTGGGCCACGGTCACCACCGCGGGATCGAAAACGTCGATCCTCCGGGTGACCAGGGAGTGAAGGGCGGAGACGAACT
This sequence comes from Acidimicrobiia bacterium, assembly GCA_026983855.1. Classification (GTDB taxonomy): domain Bacteria; phylum Actinomycetota; class Acidimicrobiia; order Acidimicrobiales; family Poriferisodalaceae; genus DRKF01. Next base: position 810 of record JALSTE010000526.1, on the reverse strand, counting down.
CGCACGCCCCGGGGATCGGATCCACCGCGAAGTGGGGCATCGAGGCGTGCCCGCCCTTGCCCCGGAACACGACGTGGAAGGTGTCGGCCGAGGCCATCATCGGTCCACTCTTCACGGTCAACCAGCCGCTGGGGGCGTTGGGGGTTATGTGTAGGGCGAAGGCGGCGCCGACCCCATCCAGCACCCCCTCCCGGATCATGTACTCGGCCCCCCCGAAACCCTCCTCACCGGGTTGGAACATGAACCTCACCGTTCCGGGGAGACTCTCCCTCTCCGCTGCCAGCAGCCGGGCCGCCCCCACCAGCATGGCCACGTGGGAGTCGTGACCGCAGGCGTGCATGGCCCCCGCGTTGGTGCTGGCGAAGTCGAGACCGGTGTCCTCGGGCATGGGCAGGGCGTCCATGTCCCCCCGCAGCAGCACCGTCGGGCCCGAGGGGTCACCCACCAGGTCGGCGGTGACCGAGGTGGTGGACTCCCCCAGGGTGATCTCGAGGTCCAGGTCGGAGAGGGCGTCCACGATCTTGGCCTGGGTGGAGGGCAGAGTCAGACCGATCTCGGGTTCGAGGTGGATGGCCCGCCGGAGATCGACCAGCCCCGGCAGGAGCTCCTGGGACCGGTCGATGAGGATTCGTACTTCGTCGAGCATTGTGGTGTTCCGCCTTCCGGGGCCGGGGAGTCGGACCAGATCCTAATCGGAGGCCTCCCGTACCCCCCGGACCGGCCCCGCGCGCCGCCCCCACCTCGGTGTTACCGGGGTAAGGCCCGTCGTCCCCGGTCCCAGACATCGGGGGTAGGTTGGGGGGGATGACG
>JALSTE010000525.1 GCA_026983855.1 Acidimicrobiia bacterium | reverse complement strand
GTGCCCGAAGGCGGCTGAGACCGGTTCGGAAAGACGGAGGATATCCGTTGGACCTGTGATCGACCCGCCCCCGGGGTCGGACCGGCGGGCGTGATTGTCGCCCGCGGTTTCGGATCAGTAGTCCGGATCAGGAGTTGGAGCGGCTGATGCCGGCCTCCTTGAGCACCGAGGCGGGAACACCGAACTCGCGCCATGTGGCGTAGGCGATCCCCTTCCTCTTACCGTAGGCGGCGGCCACCTCGATGAAACGAGCCTCCAACTCCGACATGTCGGTCTGGGGTTCCACGGTCTCGAGGTCCCGCTTGAGCTGCAGCAACTCCAACCGCCGAATTCCGGTGGCTGAGCCGAGTTCCTCTTCAACCTGGGCCCGCTTGGCGGCGATGTTCTCAGGGCTGGGCTTACGGCCTCGCTTGGGCTTGTTGGCCTCCAGGGCTTCCAGGTAGGCCCTCACGGCCCTACCCTGCTCACGGCCCTGGGCCAGCGCAGCCTTATGTTCTTCGGTCATGGGTGACTTTGGGGGTGGGTTCATGTCCGCTATTCTGCCAAAGAATTCTCCGAGGTCAAACCGAACAGCCAAAACCGAATTGCGGGTTCAGTCTTGAACCGAAATTCAGATTCGCAGTGGGCCGGGCCGACCGGGCCCGGACCGGATGGTGGCTCGGACTAGTTTCAGGGCCATGGAAGCTCCCGACGACAGCGAGGCCCTTCACCGGGCGCTGGGTCTCACCGACTCCGAGGCCGAGCGGATCGAGGAGCTCCTGGGCCGCCCCCCGAATCCGGTGGAGCTGGCCATGTACGCCGTCATGTGGTCCGAACACTGCTCCTACAAGTCCTCGCGGGTTCACCTGGGTCGGTTCCCGACCGAGGCTCCCTGGGTCCTGGTGGGTCCGGGCGAGAACGCCGGTGTGATCGATGTGGGCGATGGTCTGGCCGTGGCCGTCAGGATCGAGAGCCACAACCACCCCTCGGCCATCGAGCCCTACCAGGGGGCGGCGACGGGGGCCGGGGGCATCATCCGCGACATCTTCACCATGGGTGCCCGACCGGTGGCCCTGCTGGACTCCCTTCGCTTCGGCCCCCGGGAGGACGAGACCGCCCGATGGATCGCTGAGGGGGTAGTCGCCGGCATATCGGGCTACGGGAACAGCGTGGGGGTGCCCACGGTCGGAGGTGAAACGGTCCACGACCCCACCTACATCGGGAATCCCCTGGTGAACGTGATGTGTGTGGGGGTGATGCCGGTGGAGAGACTCGTGCTGGGTCGGGCTTCGGGCGTCGGCAATCTGGCGGTGCTCCTGGGGGCCCGGACGGGCCGCGACGGCATTGGCGGGGTGAGTGTCCTGGCCTCGGCCGGATTCGACGAGGCGGCCGATGACTCGGCCAAGCGACCAAGTGTCCAGGTCGGTGACCCCTATGAGGAGAAGCGCCTCATCGAGGCCTGCCTGGAGCTTCTGAACTCCGGGCTGGTCGTGGGTATTCAGGACCTGGGTGGGGCCGGGCTGTGCTGTGCCACCAGTGAGACCGCCTCCCGGGGTGGGGTCGGGATGGAGGTGTTCGCCGACGCCGTTCCCCTGAGGGAGGGCGGGATGGCGCCCCACGAGATCATGACCAGCGAATCCCAGGAGCGGATGCTGGCCATAGTCGAACCCGATTCCCTGGACCGGGTCCGGGAGACGGCCCGAAAGTGGGAGGTCGAGGCGGCCGTGGTGGGCCGGGTCATCCCGGGAGGGTCTCTGCGGATCCTCGATCGGGGGGAGGGTGAGAACGAGATGGTCGCCGAGGTGTCAGCGGCCAGCCTCCACGATCAGGCCCCGCTCTACCACCGGCCTATGGCCGAACCGTCCGATCGGGCCCAACGCCTGTCCGGTGACCCGGGTGAGGAACTGGACCCCGGTCGCCTGGTGGGGGAGATCCTGGCCATGGTCCAGGACACGAGCTGGGTGTGGAGCCAGTACGACCATCAACTGAACCTGGCCACCGTGGTCGGCCCCGGGGCCGATGCCGCCCTGCTCCGTCTCCGGGATCCGGAGTCGGGGCTCGACACCGGAAGGGGTCTCGGGGTCACCACGGACGGTAACCATCGGTGGTGCTCCGTGGATCCCGCCGAGGGGGCGGCCCTGACCGTGGCCGAATCGGTGCTGAACCT
>JALSTE010000524.1 GCA_026983855.1 Acidimicrobiia bacterium | reverse complement strand
CTTGGTCGCGACCCCGTAGACTGCCCGGATCGTGGATGCCCTCCTGCGCCGTCTGGCCGACGACCTCTCCTCGGGAGCCCTGAGTCCATCCGAGGCGGCCGACGCCCTCCGCCGGGCGGCCACCGAGGACCTGGGTTTCGCCCGCCTGGACCACCAGCGGGTGTGGCGCCAGGGCCTGCCCGAGGTGGTGCTGGGCCAGGGCAAGACCCCCGCCCAGATCTCGGCCATCGTGGCCTCCCTGGCTGACCGTGACCACCCCGTTATCGTCACCCGGCTGGACCCCGACAAGATGGCCGAGTGCGGCCCCGCCCTGGCCGGGGGCCACTACGACCCCACCGCCCGGGTTTGGGTCCACTCCCCCACCCCGCCCGACCCCGCCGCCCGGGGACCGGTGGTGGTGGCCTGCGCCGGGACCGCCGACCTACCCGCCGCCGCCGAGGCCGCCGTGGTGGCCGGGGCCCTGGGTAACGAGGTGCGCACCCTCACCGACGTGGGGGTGGCCGGCCTGCACCGCCTGCTGGGGGAGCTGGACACCCTGAGGGCGGCCTCGGTGGTGATCGCGGTGGCGGGCATGGAGGGGGCCCTGCCCAGCGTCATCGGGGGGCTGGTCGCCGCCCCGGTGATAGCCGTGCCCACCAGCGTCGGCTACGGCACCGGGCTCGACGGGGTGGCCGCCCTAACCGCCATGCTGAACTCCTGCGCCGCCGGGGTGACGGTGGTGAACATCGACAACGGGTTCGGCGCCGCCTGGGCCGCCACCCTGATCAACCGGCCCAACCTGGTCCACCCACCGGGGGAGTCCCCGTCATGACCCACCTGCACCTGGACCTCGTGGGGGGGCTGGCCGGGGACATGGCCGTGGCCGCCCTGGCCGATCTGGCCGGCCTCACCGACACCGACCTGCTCACCGCCACCCTGGGCCTCGACGACCTCGGTCTGGACCTTCCCCCCCTCGGCGTCGAACCCGGCGCCAACGGCGGACTGGCCGGACTGCGCTTCACCGTGGCCCCCGAACCCGATCCCCCCTCCCGGTCGTGGAGGGAGATCGAGGCCCTCCTGGAGGGGGCCGATCTCCCGGTGCGGGCCCGTCAGCTGGCCCTGGACCTGTTCGCCACCCTGGCGGCGGCGGAGGCCGCGGTCCACGGGGTGGACGTGGGCGAGGTGCACTTCCACGAGGTCGGGGCCATGGACTCCATCGCCGACTTCGTGATCTTCGCCCTGCTGGTGGAGCACCTGGGGATCACCACCTTCTCCGTCTCCGACATCCCCCTGGGGGAGGGCACCGTGCCCACCGCCCACGGGATCATGCCCCTGCCCGCCCCGGCCACCGCCCGTCTGCTGGAGGGATTCCCCACCCACACCGTCCCCGGGGGGATCGAGACCGTCACCCCCACCGGGGCGGCCATCATCGCCACCCTGTGCCGGGACGACTCCCGGCCCACCGGGGCGGTGATCACCGGAACGGGCACCGGCCTGGGCACCGCCACCCTCCCCGACCGCCCCAACGTGGTCAGGGTCCTGGCCCTCGAACCGATCGAGACCGGACCATCGCCCCACCACGACGCCACCGATGAGGTCGTGGTGCTGGAGTGCTCCATCGACGACCTGGATCCCCGGGTCTACGGCCGGGTCACCGACCTCCTGTTGGAGGCGGGGGCCCTCGACGTGTTCACCACCCCGGTGCAGATGAAGAAGCAGCGGCCCGGCACCCTGCTGACGGTCCTGGCCCGCCCCACCGATGATGCGGAACTGACCCGCATCATCCTCACCGAGACCACCACCCTGGGGGTGAGACACCGCACCGAGGGCCGCACGGTGCTGGACCGCCGCACGGTGCAGGTCGACACCCCCTGGGGACCGGTGGACGTGAAGCTGGGGATCCTGGCCGGCGAGGTGGTCAACGCCTCACCCGAGTACGACCAGTGCCTGGTGCTGGCGGCCGAGACCGGGGTGCCGGTCAAGACCGTGCTGGCCACCGCCCACGCCGCCGCCCTGGGCCACCTCCACCCCGACGGGGACCAGCCGTGAACCCGACCGGCCCCCTCGACACCCTGACCCGCCTGGAGGGGTTTCTGGCCGACTTCCCCAGCGCCGCGGTGGCCTTCTCCGGTGGGGTGGACTCCACCCTGGTCCTGGCCGTGGCCCACCGGGCGGTGACGGGCCC
>JALSTE010000523.1 GCA_026983855.1 Acidimicrobiia bacterium | reverse complement strand
CTCGGCGCCCGCCCGGAGGCAAACACGTGTTCGGTCGACCTCGTCCCGATAGGCTGACCGCCCGTGGGTGACAAGCTGATAGTTCGCGGGGCCCGCGAGCACAACCTTCGTGACGTCGACCTCGAGCTTCCCCGTGATCGGCTGATCACGTTCACCGGTCTGTCCGGGAGCGGCAAGTCCTCCCTGGCCTTCGACACCATCTACGCCGAGGGTCAGCGCCGCTACGTAGAGTCCCTCTCGGCCTACGCCCGCCAGTTCCTGGGCCAGATGGACAAGCCCGACGTCGACTTCCTCGAGGGGTTGTCCCCGGCGATCAGCATCGACCAGAAGACCGCCAGCCGGAATCCCCGGTCCACGGTGGGCACGATCACCGAGATCTACGACTACCTGCGTCTGCTCTACGCCCGCATCGGGGTGCAGCACGACCCCGAGACCGGTGAGGTGGTGCAGCGTCAGACCCTGCAGAACATCGTCGACCGGATTCTGGAGCTGCCGGAGGGCACCCGCTTCCAGGTTCTGGCCCCGGTGGTCCGCAGCCGCAAGGGCGAGTACCACACCCTGCTGGCCGACCTGGCCGCCCAGGGGTACCCGCGGGTCAGGGTGGACGGAGAGGTGATCGAGTTCGGGGGCGAGGAGGTGCGCCTCGAGAGGTACAACCAGCACGACATCGAGGTGGTGGTGGACCGCCTGGTCATGAAGGAGGGCATCGAGCAGAGACTCACCGAGTCCGTCGAGATGGCCCTCAGCCTCGCCGACGGCCACGTCTGGATCGAGGAGGTCCCCCGGGACGGGGCACCCGTGCGCCACGCATACAGCCAGCACCTGTACTCACCCTCCACCGGTCGTTCGTTCGAGGAACTGGCCCCCAGGAACTTCTCGTTCAACTCCCCCTACGGCGCCTGTCCGGCGTGTGACGGTCTGGGGACCCGCTTCGAGGTGGATCCCGAACTGGTGGTGCCCGACCCCGATCTGTCCATAGCCGAGGGGGCCCTCGCCCCCTGGGCGGGGGCCACCAGCAAGTACTTCACCCGGCTGCTCCAGGCGGTGACCGCCGAGTTCGACATCCCCATCGACGAGCCCTGGTCGTCGCTCACCGCCAAACAGCGGAAACTACTCCTCCACGGTGCTCCCAAGGGCCGCAAGCTCACCGTGCGCTACCGCAACCGGTACGGGCGCCAGCGCTCCTACACCACCGCCTATGAGGGTGTGCTGCCGTTCCTGAAACGCCGCCACGCCGACACCGAGTCCGACTGGTCCCGGGAGCGCATCGAGGGTTACATGCGCGAGGTGCCCTGTCCCAGTTGCGGGGGAGCCCGTCTCAACGAGGTCTCCCTGGCGGTGACCGTGGGGGGCCTCAACCTCCACGAGCTCTCCCGCCTCCCGATAGGGGAGGCGGCCCGGGCCATCGAGTCCCTCGAGCTGAGCGACCGGGACCACCTGATCGCCGCCCCGGTGGTCAAGGAGGTCGGAGCCCGTCTCAACTTCCTGATCGACGTGGGTCTGGGCTACCTCACCATGCACCGGTCGGCCGCCACCCTGGCCGGGGGTGAGGCCCAGAGGATCCGCCTGGCGTCCCAGATCGGCAGCGGTCTGGAGGGGGTGCTCTACGTACTGGACGAGCCCTCCATCGGACTTCACCAGAGGGACAACCGGCGCCTCATCGAGACCCTGGTCCACCTCAAGCACCTGGGGAACACGGTCCTGGTGGTGGAACACGACGAGGAGACCATCCGGGAGTCGGACTGGGTGGTCGACATCGGTCCCGGAGCGGGGGAACACGGGGGCCGGGTCGTGTACAGCGGTCCGGTGAAGGGTCTGATCGATCATCCCGACTCCATCACCGGGCAGTACCTCTCGGGTCGCCGGGTCATCCCCGTTCCGGCCCGGAGGCGACCCACCGGCGACGACTGGGTGACGGTGAGGGGGGCCCGTGAGAACAACCTGCGCAATCTCGACGTGTCCTTCCCCCTGGGTTGCCTGACGGTGGTGACCGGGGTCTCGGGATCGGGCAAGAGCACCCTGGTGAACGAGATCCTCTACAAGTCCCTCATGCAGCGGATCTACCGCTCCAAGTTGGTGCCCGGTCTCCACACCCGGGTCGAGGGGGCGGACCGGATCGACAAGGTCATCGACATCGACCAGTCACCGATCGGTCGCACGCCCCGCTC
>JALSTE010000522.1 GCA_026983855.1 Acidimicrobiia bacterium | reverse complement strand
TGCGCAAGAACGAACGTGACTACTCCCCCACCACCCGCTACCTGGACTACGCCATCAGCGACACCCTGTTCCACTGGGAGAGCCAGTCCACCACCTCGGAGGCCTCCCCCACCGGGCAGAACCTGATCCACCACCGGGAGCGGGGGATCAACGTGATGCTGTTCGTGCGCACCTCCAAGACCGACGAGTACGGACGCACCAACGCCTACTTCTGCGCCGGACCCCTGACCTACGTGGAGCACCGTCGCGAGCGCCCCATGCAGATCACCTGGCGCCTGCACCATCCCCTGCCCGGCGACGTCTTCCTCGCCTACCGGGCGGCCGTGGCCTGAGCCCCGTTCCGGTGGTTCTACCCAGCGGGCACCGAACCGGGACGAGCCGGCGGTCCGGTCACCCGCCGCCGCTACCCGACGCCCGCCCCCCGGACGTACGGAACCGGGATGCGGAAGGAGGGGTCCGCATCCCGGTTCAGAGCCGTACCTCGGGTCTATCCTCCGATCACCCCACGGGGGTGACGGTCACCTCGATGACTCCCTCGGCTGACCCGATCTCTCTGACCTCATTGTCGGGGTCGGGGTTACCGGTGTTCGGGGCCGCTTGGCGGGGGGCCTGGTCGGGACCGAATCCGGGGACCTGGTCCTCCTCGGTTCCGGCGTCCCACACGAACACCTGGTCGGTCACGTCACCGCTGACCGGCTTGCCGTCGGAGTCGAACACGGCGATGCCGTCGGCCCCGGGGGAGAGGAACCAGTCGTTGGACTGCACGAACATCGAGGCGAAGCTCAGGGTGTGACCCTCGGGGATCTCCACCTCGAACTCGTAGCCACTGCCGGGGAAGGCCGGGCCCGGATCGGAGCCGTCGACGGGCACGGCCTGCACCTCACCGTCGACCGTTCCGGCCAGCACCGAGGGATCGCCGTCCTCGGCCAGGTTCTCCAAACCGGTGTCGCCGGCCGGCTCACCCTCGGTGAAGAGGGGGTTGCCCTGATCGCCCCACACGTAGACCACCGGGGCCAGGGGGGTCGGGGTGCCCGAGTTCTCCTCCAGCCAGGCCGCCAGCACCGAGGGATCGCCGTCCTCGGCCAGGTTCTCCAGACCGTGGCCCGGGTCGGGCATGCCGGGGACGAACAGGGGATTCTCACCGGCGTGCACCGCCCAGACCCCGGGGGCGAAGGGGGTGGACTGCATGGCGTTGTCGCTGACGTTGGTGATGGTCAGGGTGAACTCCCCGCCCTCGCCGGGGGTGAGGGTCACCGAGACGAACTCCCCCGCCGGGTAACCGTCGACCATGCGCACGGTGTTGTCGGGGTCGGGATCGCCGGTGTTCGGTCCGGCCTGGCGGGGGGCCTGGTCGGCGCCCTGCCCGACGGGCTGGTCGGCCTCGGTTCCGGCGTCCCATACGTAGAGCATGTCGGAGATGTCGCCGCTGACCGGGTTGCCGTCGGCGTCGTAGAGGGGGATGCCGGCCATGCCGGGGGCGACGAACCAGTCGTTGGACTGCACGAACATGGTGGCGAAGCTGAGGGACTCGCCCGGGGCGCCGTAGATGGTGGCCTCGTAGGAGGCGCCGGGCAGCAGGGGCCCGGGGCCGTCGGAGCCGCTGGGCACGGCGAACACCCCGGAGCGGTGGACGGGGTGGGAGGCGGAGATGTTGGAGATGGTGACCTTGAACTTCACGGTCGCCATGTCGTCGCCCATGGCGTCGCCCTCATCCATCGCCTCCCCGTCATCCATGGCCTCGCCGTCGGCCATCGCCTCGCCGTCGGCCATCGCCTCCCCGTCATCCATGGCCTCGCCATCGGCCATCGCCTCGTCGGTGGTCGCGTTGTCGGCCATGGCCTCACTGGTGGGTGTCGACTGATCCACCATGGCGGAGGTGTCGGAACCCTGGGCGGGGGTGGAATCGGTGGCACTGTCGCCGCAGGCGGCCAATAGCACCGGGATGGCGGCGGCTGCTGCCAGTCCGTGGGTCAATCGCATCGGGAATCTCCTCGTGTCGCGGGGAGCAGGCGCTCCCACCACTGCAGACACGAGCGACCCCGGGGGGTGGTCCGTTCCCGGATCAGGGCCGTGTTCAGCCTTTGGTAAGAACTCCACCAACCCGGCCCCGGTGGGTGCCCGGTGAGAGCCCGGTTGCGGTCCGCCACCCGCTTGCTGGGGTCGTCCCCGG
>JALSTE010000521.1 GCA_026983855.1 Acidimicrobiia bacterium | reverse complement strand
CTCGGCTCCCTTGTCCCCACCGGCGAGGAGTTCCTTGAAGGTCGTCGGCTTGGTTGCCTCCACCGATGAATCGCCCCCCCTCACCGACCTCCAGAATCCGTGCCAGGCCGAAGCCAGGGCCGATCTGTTCTCGGCCTTGTCCCTCTCGAATCCGGCCCTCTCTATCAGCAGGCGCTCCACCAGAGCCCGCCGCTGACGCCATTCCTCCATGGTGGCCTCGTCCACCACGGGCGCGACCCTTGACGGCTCCAGTGGCCTCGGCCTCTCCACCGGCTTCGATCCCTTTGGGTGCGTGGGTCTGTTCCCAGGTTCATCGGTTCGGGCGACCACCGGCGGGGTCTCGGTCGATGGAACCGGATTACCGGCCGCCCCACCACCGGTAACAGTCGCCCCTCCGAACATGTCGGTCAGGGCCTGGCCCGCTTCGGTCAGAGTGACCCCCGCCATGAGAATGGCGGTCAGCGCCGCCACGAGGCTCGCGCCCACGGCCTCCTCGGGGCTGATGACGTCGCTGTCCATGGTCCCCGAGTCCTCAACACCGGTTCCCACCGGGTCTCCGTTCTCGTCGACCAGAGTGGGTCGCGATCCGTCACCGGTCTGAGGGGGGTCCAGATTCAGGTTCTCCCCCCCATCCGCGGAGACGATCTCTGGGACCGGCACGTTGTCGTTGTCGACTTCGATGACGATCGGGTTCGAGTTCGCACCGTCCGTCAGACTCCCGGTGTCGACCACCTCCACGACACCACCGGCGCGAATCTCGACTCGATAGCCCTGACTGCCGGACCCCTCCTCGTTGCACTGGGCGAAGTCATTCACCCAGATGGTGAACCTCCCCGACGGAGTGCCGGAGACCCAGGCGATGTTCTCGGCGAAAGCACCCGATCCGACCAGGCATCCGGCGTTGCTGTCCAGCGAGAGTTGCCCTCCCTGACTTCCGCTGGTGACCTCGTAGTTGATCTGGGATCCCTCCGGCTCGACCACGTAGAGGTCCAGGTCCGCCGCACCACTCCAGGTCAGCGTGACCTGGACCTCTCCGGTGAGCAGAATGACTCCATCGTCGGTGGTGGAGGTGTCCTGGGCATAGGCCACGCTGGGAACCGCCATCATGGCCAGTCCCACGAACAGCAGAGCCATCGTTGCCGCTCCGGCAAGGGTCCTCGCGGTCCTCTCCGGCTCCCGACGCCCCACTATCAGGCCCAGCCCGACGGCGATGGAGAACAGCGACACCGCCTGTCCGAACTGAAAGAAACCGGTCCTGGTACCCAGTCCGGCCAGCTGCATCGCCACCAGACCCGCCGACCAGAGGCCGATTCCCCACACCGTGCGGCGGGCCCACAGTGCGTTCTCCCGCAATGTGATGAGGAGTTGACGGCCCTGCAGGAAACCCAGTGCCAACCCGGATCCGATGGCGACCAGAGCGGCCGGAAGCGGTGTCTGGGTCCCGATGATGAGACCCATCACCACCACACCCGTCAACCCGATCACTATGCGGGCCCAGTCGAAACCGACCCGGATTCGAAGTTCCCTGGCCGCTCCCCTCAGGGCGAAGAAGACAACCGTGACGGAGAGCGCGGTGCTCACCACGACGATGAGCCTGCTCAGGAGACTCATCTGATCATTCCTGATTCTTCGTTTCCGGCCCCACCAGGAAGGTGATGGTGTCAGACCGGACGCGCCATCCATTGTGACGGGTCGGCCACCACCGCGACAGGGCCCAATGACCCGAACTCGACTCAGTCGACCAGACGGGCGGTGATGGCGTCGATCATGGGCCACATCACATGATCGAGCAGAGCCGAGGGTGGCTGCGGTGAGGATCCGAAGCGGACCACGACCAGATCGTTGGCGGGATCCAGGTAGAGGACCTGTCCGTGGGCGCCGCGGGCGACGGGACACACCCGGCCCTCTACGTGGCGGTACCACCACTGCGATCGGTAGGACCAGCCGGGCAGGGTGTCGTATCCACCGCGGGCGAACACCTCGGGATCCCCACCACCGAGTATGGCGGAGACCACGTCGGGGTCCAGAACCCGTCGACCGGCGACCTCCCCTCCCCTGAGGATCAGGCTCCCGAATCTCACGAAGTCCCGGAGGGTGGCGGCCGCGGTCGTCTCCGCCCCCGTGCCGTCCACCATGTACAGCCAGTCATGCTCGGCCCCGATGTGCCGCCACACCCACTCCGACGCCAGGGTGGCCAGGTCCTTTCCCGCGACTCTGCGCACCAGCCACCCCAACACGAAGATGTTCGGCTCCCGGTAGGCGAACACCTCCCCGTGGGGGCCCTCGGGGGCGATGGCCGCCAGGAACTCGAAGATGGTGGGGTCGCCGGAACCCCCGGGGATCATCCCGGTGGCCCGCAGGAAGGTCCAGACGTCGGATTCGGGATCGAGGTAGTTCTCCTCGAACCTCATACCCACCGTCATGTCCATGACCTGCCGGACCGTGGCCTCGGCCCAGGCCGATGAGGCCAGCTCGGGGATGATGGTCGACACCAGGGTCCGGTCATCGAGCGTCCCCTCGTGGATCAGGCACTCGGCCACCGTGCCCACCATCGACTTGTTGCAGGACATGAGGAGGTGACGGTCGTGGGGCCCGGTCGCCCCGAAGTACTCCTCGTGGACCAGATGACCTCGGTGCATCACCGCCAGGGCGTCGGTGTGGGTGGAGCTCATCACCTCCTCCCACCTCATCGCCGTCCCATCCGTGGTCTCGACCTCGAGATGGTCCAGGGCAACGGGCTCCACCGGCAGGGCGTGGGCGGCTCCCGGTCCCCGCCAGGCGGCCTTGGTGGGTACGAGCTGCTCCATGTGGGAGAAGCTCCAGCGGAGCCGGGGCCAGCGGTAGTAGCTACCATCCGCGAATCTGACGGTGCGCTCAGCCGGAGGCGGATGACCGGCCATCCACTCCTCGGGTGGGATCTCCAACTCTGTCATGGGCCGACCGTATCGGTTCCCCCACCGCCGATCCCTCGGGGACACGGACCGCGAACTCCGCCGATCCCCCAGGAATCCCAAAGGCCCCGGGGTCAGGCAGTGCTCACCAACCAGCAGCTCGAAGCCAGACTCTCACGAACCCAGCGCCCCCATTAGGGTCACGGGTAGCGAGCACGACCAGGGGGCAGGATGACCGGGTTTGACATCGCCACCAGGCTGCCCGGGCTGGCGGCGCTAAGGGGACGAGAGATAGGGGTCAGCGACTGGAAGGCCATCGACCAGGCCGACGTCGATGCTTTCTCGGCCCTCACCGGTGACGCCGGTCCGATCCACAACGACCCCGGGGAGGCGGCCCGGATATCACCCTTCGGCGGGACGATCGTGCAGGGATTCCTCATGTTGTCCTGCCTGACCGGCTTCGCCAAGAACCTCGGCCTGCCCCAGGAGGGGGTGGCGTTCCGCCTCAACTACGGATTCGACCGGGTGCGGATCATCACCCCTGTACCCACCGGGACCCGCATACGGGGCCGTTTCCGGCTCGGGGGTGTCGAGGCCCGGGGGGAGAACGCCGCCCTCATGACCCTGGAGGCCACGGTGGAGGCCGAGGGTCTCGAGAGTCCGGCCCTGGTCGCCGACTGGCTGGCCTATCTGCAACTAGTGCCCGAGGTCCGACCGTGAACGACCACCCCCCACTCGCCACCGAGCTGCCGGTCATGGGACTCATCGGAGATCACCTCAGACGACAGGCCGGTGAACGGCCCGATCAGGATTTCCTGGTGCTCGGCGACATCCGGCTCAGCTACTCCCGGACCCGGGACCTCGTCGACCGCACCGCCCGGGCCCTCATGGCGGCGGGGATCAGGCCCGGCGACCGGGTGGCGATGCTGAGCAACCCCCGGCCTGAGTTCTTCATCCACTTCCTCGCCACCACCGACATCGGGGCCATCTGGGTGGGTCTGAACCCCAAGTACACCCCCGGTGAACTCGACCACGTGGTCGGTGACGCCGAGCCCTCGATGCTGTTCGGCTTCGACCGCAGTGGTGACTCCCCCATCGCCGATCTGGCCGCCCGGCACCGGTCCATCGACCGGGTGGTGGTCCTCGACGAACCGGTTCCCGAGGGCTGCCAGGGGTGGGAGGAGTTCCTGGGCGGGGCCGAGGACACCGATCCCACCGAGCTGATCGCCCGCAGGTCGGGCGTCGACCCCTCCGAACCGGCCTACCTCGTGTACACCTCGGGGAGCACGGGACGGCCCAAGGGGGCGCTGCTGACCCACCGGGGGTCCAATATCTGCAACGTGATAGCGGTCGAACGCAAGGGCCTCGCCGAGCGCGGGATCATCTGCAACCTGCCCATCAACCATGTGGGGGCCATCGGCGACATCTGCGGTCGGACCCTGACCGGCGGCGGCACCATCTTCTTCCAGGAACGGTTCTCACCCCTGGGAATGATGCGCCTGATCGAGGCCGAGGGGATCGAGATCATCGCCGGGGTTCCCACGATGCTCCAGATGTGCGTGAACCACCCCGAGTTCGAGGACGTGGACCTGAGTTCGGTGGAGTTGATCGCCTGGGGGGGAGCGGCCATGCCCGCCGAACTGCTCGAGAAGCTCATCGCCAGGACCGGTGCCCGGGAGTGCACCATGGGCTACGGGATGACCGAGACCACCGGCGGGGTCACCTACAGCGGCCTCACCGACCCGGTCGAGCTGTTGACCACCACCGTCGGCACCCCCGATTCCCGTCAACCCCTGCGTATCTGGCATTCCGATGGACGGGAGGCCGCCCCCGGCGAGGCCGGTGAGATCCAGGTCCGGGGTGACTTCACCATGGCCGGGTACTGGCGGCTCCCCGAAGCCACGTCCGAGGCCTTCACCCCAGACGGGTGGCTGCACACCGGGGATCTGGCCGAGCTGCGCCCCGACGGCTACGTGCGGATCGTCGGGCGGATGAGCGAGATGTTCAAGAGCGGGGGTTACAACGTCTACCCCCGGGAGGTTGAGCTGGCCCTCGAGGAGCACCCGGGGGTGGACATGGCCGCGGTCATCAGTATTCCCGATCCCCGCTTCCAGGAGGTTGGCGTGGCCTATGTGATGGGCTCCCCCGGACCGGACCCCGACGAGTTGAGGGAGTTCGCCCGACAGAGACTGGCCAACTACAAGATCCCCAAGCAGATCGTGGTCCTGGACTCCCTGCCCATGCTGCCCATCGGCAAGGTCGACAAAAAGGCCCTGCGGGCCCGACACGGGGACGCCCCCTCCCCGTGACCGCCCTCCGACCGCTGGGGCCCTCCCACCCGACCGTCGTCAGCCGGCACCAGAGGCGATACCCCGACACGCCCCGATCCATGATCGCCCCGGGTGGTGATTGGTCCCGTCGGTGGCGCGCCCCACGACCCACGCCCCTCTGGAGGACCGTCAACCCGCCCCGGGGACGGTCCTGAGGCCCTGGGAGGTGTGAGCCCTTGACCCTCGTACTCCTCGTCATCGGTGCCGTGGTCCTGCTATCGGCCCTGCTCTACAACTCCCTCGTCACCAAGAGGATCAAGGTCCGGAGATCCTTCGCCGGGGTGGACGTACAACTCACCAAGAGATACGGCCTGATCCCCAACCTGGTCGAGGTGGTCAGGGGATATGCCGACCACGAGCGCGATGTGCTGACCGCGGTGACCGAGGCCCGGAACCGGGCCCTGCTGGTATCGGGGGACACCCCCGAGCAGAGGTCGACGGCCGCCGAGGTGGTCACCACGGTCAACCGGCTCCTCGCCCTGGCGGAGAGCTATCCGGAACTGAGGGCTGACGCCCAGTTCCGCTTCCTGATGCGATCCCTCAACGAGGTGGAGGCCCAAATTGCCGCCGCCCGTCGTACGTTCAACATGGCCGTGCAGACCTACAACACGGCGATAGAGACCCTGCCCGCGGCCCTCGTCGCCTCCCGTCTCGGATTCGAGCCCGAGACCTACTTCGAGGCCTCCCCCGGGGAGCGGCTGGCCGTGACCGTGGACCTGACCGGATGAGACCGTGATCCTCCCCCTTCCCCGGTGCACGGGTGCCGCCCCGCGAGGTGTTGGCGAGCCGGCCGACCCCGGTCGTGAGGGGGACCGGACCGACCCCTCCGTCCGACGATGGTCCGACCCCTGGACCCAATCCGGGAGGGTTGATCGGTGAAGGAGCTGGCCCGGGTCTGGGATTCGGAGATCCTCCCGGTGCTGGCCGACCTCGAGCGGGAACGTCTGGCGTTGGTGTCACAACGCCACCGCTTCCTGGCGATCGCGGTGGTTCTGGTTGCCGCGACCTTCGGACTTCCGTCCCTGGGGGTGCCGTTCATGGCCGCCCTGGTCCCCGCCGCGTTGATCGGTGCCTACCTGATGTGGCGGGAGAGGACTTCGCGGGCCGCCTTCGCCCGTGGCTTCAAGACCCGGGCCCTCGGGGCCCTGCTGGCGGCCATCGATCCCAGCCTGCGGATCCGGCCCGATTCCCATGTTCCCGAGACGACGGTGGAAAGGGCCCGCTTCTTCGTGGGGGGTTTCGACTATTTCTCCGGTGAGGATCTCGTCACCGGGTCGATGGGTGATACCGCCATCTACTTCTCCGAGGTCCTGGCTCAGCGAAGGTCCAACCGACCCGCCTCCTCGGGGATGCGAAACACACGGAAGACGACCGTTTTCGACGGGGTGGTCTTCGTGGCCGATTTCAACAAGCGCTTCCGTTCCCGGACCGTTCTCCTCCCCGACGTGGCCGAGGCCACACTCGGGGGCCTGGGTCGCTTCTTCCAGAAACTGAACTTCGTGCGGGACGACCTGATCCGGATGGAGGACCCCGAACTCGAGCGGTACTTCGCCGTATACGGCGATGATGAGACCGAGACCCGCTACCTCCTGACCCCCGATTTCATGTCCCGGCTGGTGAGGTTCCGGGAACGGGTCGGCCCCATGAGGGTGTCCTTCGTCGACGGCTCGATGATGATGGCCATACCGATGTCCCGGGATCTGCTGGAACCCTCCCCCGGCCGCTCCCTCCTGGACCGGGGGACCTTCCAGACCCACTGGGACGACCTGAACTTCTTCGTGGGAATTGTCGGTGACCTGGATCTCAACACCCGGATCTGGACCAAGGAGTAGCCCGCTCGGTGACCGGCTCCGGGCGTCACCGGTCAGGCCGGGGTCTCCACCCCGGTCCAGCCCACCTCGACGCACATCGCCCGCAGCTCGGTCATGGGGATCGGGGGCCGACCCCAGACGCTCATCCCCCGCAGGAGAGGGACAAGGGTCGTCACGACGGGATCACCACCTCGCCCGGCACCCAACCGAGGGTCTCATCCACGTCCCGACGGGAGACGACCTCGGCGGTCAGGTCGGCCCTCTCCACCCGATCCAGCCGAAAGATCCTCCGGCCACCTCGGAGACGGCACCAACCGATGAGGAACCATCCCGAGCCCGACCCGTAGAAGCCGACCGCCTCCACTGCCCGGCGGGTGATCGTGCCATGACGGTCGCGGTAGGTGATGTTGACGACCCGGCTCTCGGCGACCGCCTCCTCGATGACCCTCCGCCAACGTTGCCCGGCCGGGGTGGCATCGACCGCGGTCCGCAGCCGGGCGACCAGGTCGTCCAACTCCGTGCGGGTGGTGTCGGGAAGAGCTCCCGCCAGCCGATCGGCCGCGCTTCTGGCGGCATCTCCGAATGGGTGGTCGTCCCCGGTCCTGACCGCCAGGAGCAAGCCCACGATCTCCCGGGCGGACAGGGTCAACAGGGTTCTGGTCTCCGTGCCGAGAGCCACATGGCCACCGGTACGGCCCTCCACGGCGTAGAGCGGCAGACCCGCCGACCGCAGGGCCACCAGATCCCTCTCGATGGTGCGGACCGAGACCTCGAACTTCTCGGCCAGCCGTGGAGCACTCACCGGGCGCGGACTATGCCGACGAATCTCCTCGGCCACCGCGTACAGCCTCTCTATGCGCTTCAGGTTCCCACTTCCCATCCTCCCCGCAGGGTCGTCAACTCACCGCCCGCCGCCGGGCCGGACACCCCGGCCAATCCGCCCCATCCTGGGACTTCGGACAAACACCGACAGGACGCTGTCGCACCACGATCGTAGGTTGTGCCCATGTCCACCGTTCTGCTCGGTCTTCGTTCACTCTTCCACCCGGTACATCCCCCGTCCGACCTGGATCGGGCCAAGGCCTGGTACACCGGGGTCCTGGGCCATGAGCCCTACTTCGACGAGCCCTTCTACGTGGGCTTCGACGTCGGGGGCTATGAACTGGGGTTGATCCCAACCGATGACCCCGATGCCAATCCCACCTGCGCCTGGGGGGTGCCCGACGCCGAGGTGGCGGTGGGTGACCTGCTGGAGGCCGGAGCGACCGTCCACGAGGAGGTCCGAGACGTCGGCGGGGGTATTCGCACCGCCGCGGTCGTGGACCCCCTCGGCACGATCGTGACCGTGATCGAGAATCCCCATTTCGAGCTGCGGCCCGTTGAGAGCCCCGGCCCCGGGCGCTGAACCCGACCGGGTGAGCGGGCCACCGCCCGGGCCCCCTCGATGGTCGTTCCCGGGTATCCAACTCACTCTGGTTTCGCACCCCAACGGTTGCCCGCTCGAGGCCCGGCATGGCGACCCCACCCACGAACCGGTCCGCGGCACCGGGGTTCCGTCACCACCATTGGCGCCCACTCCGTCCGAATTGGTCCGACGTCGAGGGGCCCTATGGGCCAACATGCAGCCATGACGTCACACCGATCGCGGGGGGAACCCATCGTCGTCAGGGGAGCGTGCCACCACGACTGTCCAGATACGTGCGTCTGGGACGCCGAGGTGGTCGAGGGTCGGGTGGTGGAGATCCGCGGTGTGGAAGACCACCCCACCACCCGGGGCGAGCTCTGCCCGAAGGTGAACCGTCTCGTCGACCGGGTGTACGACCCGGACCGGCTCCTGAGGCCCCTGAAGCGTGTCGGGCCAAAGGGTTCGGCCGAGTTCGTGGCCATCTCCTGGGGGGAGGCGGTCACCACGATCGCGGAGCGACTCAACGAGATAGTCGAGGGACCCGGGCCCGAGGCCATACTGCCCTACTCCTTCGCCGGTACCCAGGGTGCCGTCCAGATGGGGGTCATGGCCTCCCGGTTCTTCGCCGCCATGGGGTCCAGCCAGATCCGACGCCACCTGTGCGGGGTGACCGCCCACCTGGGTGCCGCCGACGTGCTCGGCACACCCTTCGGCATGGACCCCGAGGACCTCCGGCACTCCCGGATGATCATCCTGTGGGGAACCAACACCCGCCTCACCAATCGCCATCTCTGGCCCCTGATACGGCGGGCGGCGGCCGATGGGGCCACGGTCGTCGTGATCGACCCCGTGGCCACCGCCACTGCCCGGGCTCCCGAGGTGGACCGCTTCATCCAGATCCGCCCCGGAACCGACGTGGCCCTGGTGCTGGCCATGATCCACGTGCTGGATCGTGAGGAACTAGCCGACACCGAGTGGATGGCCGCCCACGCGACCGGCTGGGAGGAGCTTCAGACCTCCGCCGCCCGCATGCCCCCGGAACGGGCCCGGGAGATCACGGGCGTGGCCGCGGAAACCATCGAGTGGTTGGCCCGCACCTGGGCCAGTCGGCAGC
>JALSTE010000520.1 GCA_026983855.1 Acidimicrobiia bacterium | reverse complement strand
CGCCGACGGTGTTGTCGGTCTGGGTGACAACGCCGGGATACCGGTCGTCGCCCAGCGTGGTCCTGTCACCGGCTCGCAGACCCTCCGGCCCCTGGGTCCTCGACCCCCTACCCCAGGGCCCGGCGCACCTGGGGTGGGCCCACCACGGTCAGGGCTCCCCGGGCCCGGCTCATGCCCACGTAGGCCAGGGAGCGGTCCCTCTCGGTGGCCAGTTCGGGGATGAGGAACACCACCAGGTCGGCCTCCAGGCCCTTGAAGCGGTGGACGGTCTCGGCGGTTATGCCCCCCTCCCCCACGGCGGTGAAGCCCTTCGATCCCAGCCTCATCTCCCTGACCGCGTCCACCAGGGCCCGGCGGGTGGCCAGCACCGCCATCCGCTCGGGCGGGACCCCTCCCTCCTCCATGGCCCGGCGGCAGGCCCCCACCGCCTGCTCCACCATGGCCCCGGTGTCGGTCTCGGTCACGAACTCCACCGGGGGTCCGTCCACACCCAGGGTGTGGGCCCCCTCCCCGTAGACGGCGGCCACCCTCGCCGCTATCTGGTCGGTGTTGCGGCAGTTGACGTCCAGCACCACCGGGGGGTTGGCGACGGGGAAGTCGGGATGATCGGTGTAGATGCTCTGGCGGTAGTCGGCGAAGACGTAGAGGCCGCCGTCGTCGGGGTCGGCCAGCAGTAGCTGCAGGGGGGTCCACCAGTCGGAGTGGAAGTCCTGCCCCTCGTCCACCACCAGGTCGTCGAAGGCGATCCCGGCCCGGGCGGCCGCATCGGGCAGGCACTCGGGCAGGAGGCGGTCCCAGAACTCCTGGTCGGTGTCGCCGGGGGGCAGGACCCCGGTGCGTTCGGCCAGGTCATAGGCGAAGGAGTGGAAGTTGCCGGCGGTGATCCCCTCCACCCCGGCCACCTCCGCCGCCAGGGACTCCCCCAGGGGGCGGTTGAAGCACAGCAGCAGCACCCTCCGACCGTCGGCGGCCAGTTGGCGGGCCCTCTCCACCGCCAGGACCGTCTTGCCGGTGCCGGGGCCGCCCAGCACCACGGCCCGGGGGTGGAACCTCAGGAACGACAGCACCTGGGTCTGTTGGCGGGTCAGGTCGATGAGACGGTCCCCCACCGCGTCGAGTTGGTTGCGCAGACGGGTCCGGATGGTGACCGTGGGGGCCAGGGCGGCCCGGAGGGCCTTGAACTGGGTGGGGTCGAATGAGGTGATCCCCCGCCAGTGGTTGGCCACCCTCTCCACGGCCCTCACCGGGTGGGCCAGATCGGCGGCGTCGATGATTATCTCCCGGGGGGCCTCGGGGGACAGGGCGCCGGCCACGTCGATGTCGGGGAACACCACGGCGTGGCCCATGTCCACCTTGGCCCCCACCCGGGGGAGGTGCTGGGCCAGGTAGCGGCCCAGGACGTGCTTGGAGTGGCGGAGCTGACCGAAGGGGTCCACGGGGAAGATCTCCCCCCGGTGGTTGGTGGAGAACCAGCGGCCGTCCCGCAGGGAGATCTCCCCGCCCTTGACCTCCAGGACCAGGATCCCCCGGGTGGGGTGGGCCACCACGAAATCGGCCTCCCCGTCACCCTGACGCTGACCCCGGGGGCCCTGCCAGGCCACGGAGTGGAACACCAGCCAGTCGTCGTCCAGGCGGGAAAGGGCCTCGAACACCCGACGCTCGGAGGCGGGGGCGGTGCTGGGCACCGATGGAGGGAATGCTCTGGCCACCTGCTCACCTCGTGTCCGAACGTCGGCCGTCCCAGCATGATGTCACGCCCCCGACCTATGTTCTCCGGCGTGGGAACGGTATTGACGATCGGTGACGCGGTGGGTGGGGGCCCGGTTCTGCTGGATCGACACCGGGCCGCCCTGGCCCTGTCGCGGTGGACGGGCCCCACGGAGGAGGCGGCCCGGCTCAGGGAGGACCTGGCCGGGATCATGATCGACCACCTCCCCCACCGGAGGCTGGGGGAGCTGTTCCCCTGGCTGGACGGTGACGACGCCATCCCCTACGAGCTCCTGCCCCGGCGGGCCACCACGGCCCTGCTCAATCTGGGGCGGATCGGGACCTGGGACGACTTCTGCGCCCTGACCCCCGAGGCTCTGCTCCGGATCCGAAACGCCGGTCGTCTGACCGTCACGCAGATACTGGCCCTGGCCATCGAGCGGTCGGCCGCAATCTGCCTGGCCG
>JALSTE010000519.1 GCA_026983855.1 Acidimicrobiia bacterium | reverse complement strand
CCCAGTCGAGAACGCGTCACTGCTGCCGTGGTTGACGTCCACGGCCTACCTCCACTCGGTGGTGGTCCAGGAACGGCGGGGGATGCTGCGGATCTGGAACCTGTCGCTGCTGCTGTCCACGTTCGCCCTGACGATCCTGGGCACCTTCCTCACCCGTTCGGGGGTGCTGAGGTCGGTGCACGAGTTCTCCCAGTCCGACATCGGTATCTACCTGCTGACCTTCTTCGGTCTGGTGGTGATCGTGTCCCTGGCCCTCATCGCCTGGCGGGGGGATCAGCTCACCTCCCCGGGATCGGTGGGGTCACCGGTGTCGCGCGAGGGTTCGTTCCTGGTCAACAACCTGCTGTTCGCGGCCTTCGCCCTGGTGGTTCTGCTGGGCACGGTCTTCCCCCTGCTGATCGAGGCCATCAACGGCGACCGGCTGGCGGTGGGTTCCCCCTACTTCGACCGCATGACCGGTCCCATCGGTCTGGCCCTGTTGTTCCTGATGGGCATGTCACCGCTGCTGAGTTGGCGTCGCACCTCCGGGGAGTCGTTGAGGGAGAGGACCCTGGGTCCGGCCTGGGTGGGGGCCATCTTCCTGTTGGTGGCCGTGATCGTGGGGGCCCGGGGGTGGATGTCGCTGGTGGCATTCGGTCTGGCCGGCTTCGTGGTGGGCTCCGCCGGACGGACCCTGCTGCTCGGTGTCCGCCGCCGGGGGGTGGCCGGGTTCACCGGTCGTAACGGAGGGGGCATGATCGCCCACATCGGGATCGCCCTGCTGGCGGTCGGTTTCGTGGCCAGCCAGTCCTACAGCAATGAGTCCGAGGTACGTCTGACCGACGGTCAGACGGTGAACGTGGGCGGGCACAGCATCGAGTTCCTGGGGAGGTCCGAGACCAGTCGGCCGGGTCGGGAGATCACATCGGTGCGGATACGGGTGGACGGCAACGAGATCCACGAACCGGCCATCACCCAGTTCGCCACCTTCGGCACCCCCATAGCCACCCCCTCGGTGGACGTGTCACTCACCGACGACGTGTACCTGTCGGTGCTCGACGCGGGAGCCGAGGACGGTTCGGTGTTGATGAGGGTGATCGTGAGGCCGTTGATCGCCTGGTTGTGGATCGGCGGACTCACCGTCTCCCTGGGGTCGATACTGGCTGTGATACCCGTCCGGGGTAGGGTAAAGCAGGACAGGGTGGACCCGGTATCGGAACCGACGGAGAACCCCTCCGGCGCCGGGCCTCCCGACGACGAGCCTCTCGAACCCGAGACGGAGCCGGCCAGAACATGAACCCCCCACCCGAGTCCGACACGGCCGAGGAATCCCTCAACCCCGTGGGTACCGATGGTCATGGTGGTCCGGGCGACCTCGATGACATCGACCCCCTCGAGGACCCCGGGGAGAGACCGGCCTCCCGTCCGGCCCGGGTGGTCTCGGGGGTGCTGGGTCTACTGGTCATCGGGTTGCTGGTGGTGCTGTTCACCCGCAGTGGCGACACCGGACCCCGCCAGAGTTCCTCGCCCCTGCTGGGGCGGGCCGTGCCCGAGCTGGTGGGGACCACCCTCGACGGTTCCACCTTCGACATCGACAGCACCCGGGGTCGGTGGGTGCTGGTCAACTTCTTCGCCAGTTGGTGCATTCCCTGCCAGGCCGAGCATCCCGAGCTGGTCAAGTTCAGCGAGCGTCACGCCGCCACCGGCGACGCCATGATGGTCAGTGTCGTCAACGGCGACACCGAGGAGGCGGTCCGCCAGTTCTTCGCCGAGAACGGAGGCGACTGGCCGGTGGTCCTCGACGCCCGCACGGCGGCGGTCGACTTCGTGGTCCTGCAGGTACCGGAGAGCTTCCTGGTCTCCCCGGCGGGGGTCGTCGTGGCCAAGTGGAACGGTGAGACCACCGCCGATGCCATCGACTCCGTCATCGAGGACTTCCGGGCCGAGGCCGGGAACGCGGGATCGTGAGTCCCCGACGTGCCCGGACCGCCCGGCGTCTGGCCTGGCTGGCGCTCGTCGCCGTGGTGGTCGGATCCCTGGCGTTCGCCACCGTGAACACCGACCGCTCCCCCCAGACACCCGACGAGAGGTCCTACGCCATCAAGAAGACGACCCTGTGCCCCGTGTGCCAGGGACAGAACATCCTGGAGTCCAACGCCGCCATCGCCGCCTCGATGAGGGTGGCCATCGACGAC
>JALSTE010000518.1 GCA_026983855.1 Acidimicrobiia bacterium | reverse complement strand
CACCGCCCAGGGGGTGCCCTTCGCCCGTGAGTACGGGGGCCTGCTGGCCAACCGTTCCTTCGGCGGGGCCCAGGTGTCGCGTACGTTCTACGCCCGGGGTCAGACCGGCCAGCAACTCCTGCTGGGCGCCTACCAGGCCCTGGCCCGCCAGATCGCCCAGGGCAACGTCACCCTCCACACCCGAAGCGAGATGCTGGAACTGGTGGTCAAGGACGGCCGGGCGGCGGGGATAGTCACCCGTGACCTCCTCACCGGCGACGTCGCCTCCCACTCCGCCCACGCCGTGGTACTGGCCACCGGTGGCTACGCCAACGTGTTCTACCTGTCCACCAACGCCATGGCGTGCAACACCACCGCCGCCTGGCGGGCCCACCGCAAGGGGGCGTTCTTCGCCAATCCCTGCTACACCCAGATCCACCCCACCTGTATCCCCGCCAGCGACGAGTTCCAGTCCAAGCTGACTCTGATGTCGGAGTCGCTGCGCAACGACGGTCGCATCTGGGTACCGGCCAAGCCCCACGACGACCGCCCCCCCTCCCAGATCCCCGAGGACGAGCGGGACTACTACCTGGAGCGCAAGTACCCGGCCTTCGGCAACCTGGTGCCCCGGGACGTGGCCTCCCGCAACGCCAAGATCGTGGTCGACGCCGGCCACGGGGTGGGTCCACTCCACAACGGTGTGTACCTCGACTTCGCCGACGCCATCGCCCGCGACGGGGTGGAGACCATCAGGGCCAAATACGGGAACCTCTTCGAGATGTACGAACGCATCACCGGGGAGAACCCCTACGAGGTGCCCATGCGCATCTACCCCGCCAGCCACTACACCATGGGTGGCCTGTGGGTGGACTACAACCTGATGACCACCATCCCCGGCCTGTACGCCCTGGGGGAGTGCAACTTCTCCGATCACGGGGCCAACCGGCTGGGGGCCTCGGCCCTCATGCAGGGACTGGCCGACGGCTACTTCGTGCTGCCCTACACCATCGGCGACTACCTGGCCGACTACCTCAACGTGGCCCCGGTGCCCACCTCCGACCCGGTGTTCACCGAGGCTGAGGCCGAGGTGCGGGACCGCACGAACATGTTCCTGTCGATCAACGGCACCCGCTCGCCGGACTGGTTCCACCGCCAGTTGGGCAAGATCGTGTGGGACAAGGTCGGCATGGAACGCAACGCCGAGGGTCTCACCGAGGCCCTCAACGAGATCCCGGCCCTGCGCGAGGAGTTCTACGCCGATGTCCGGGTCACCGGGTCGGGCGACTCCCTCAACTCCGGCCTGGAGAAGGCGGGCCGGGTGGCGGACTTCTTCGAGCTGGCCGAACTCATGGCCCGTGACGCCCTGGAACGCAACGAGAGCTGCGGGGCCCACTTCCGGGTCGAGTCCCAGACCGAGGAGGGGGAGGCCAAACGCGACGACGAGCACTTCGCCCACGTCGCCGCCTGGGAGTGGAAGGGGCCCGACGAACCCCAGACCCGCCACCGTGAGGAACTGGTGTTCGAGAACGTCAAGCTGACCCAGAGGAGCTACAAGTGAGCAAGGTGATCAACGTCACGCTCAAGGTCTGGCGTCAGGCCGGACCCGATCAACCCGGTCGCTTCGAGACCCACCGGGCCGACGGCATCAGCGACGACATGTCCTTCCTGGAGATGCTCGACATCGTCAACGAACGCCTCATCGCCAACGGCGACGAACCCATCGAGTTCGACCACGACTGCCGCGAGGGCATCTGCGGCATGTGCGGGGTCATGATCAACGGACAGGCCCACGGTCCCCAGAAGGCGACCACCACCTGCCAGCTCCACATGCGCAAGTTCAACGACGGCGACGAGCTGGTCATCGAACCTTGGCGCGGGGCGGCCTTCCCCGTGATCAAGGACCTGGTCGTCGACCGCTCGCCCTTCGACCGCATAATCGAGTCCGGCGGGTTCATCGGGGTGAGCACCGGATCGGCCCCCGACGCCAACATCATCCCCGTTCCCAAGGACGTGGCCGAGACCTCCATGGACGCCGCCGCCTGTATCGGCTGCGGCGCCTGTGTGGCCGCCTGCCCCAACGGCGCCGCCCAGCTCTTCACCGCGGCCAAGATGTCCCACCTGAGTCTCCTGCCCCAGGGCCAGGCCGAACGCTGGACCCGTACCGAGGCCATGGTCGAGACCATGGAGGAGTATTTCGGTAGC
>JALSTE010000517.1 GCA_026983855.1 Acidimicrobiia bacterium | reverse complement strand
GTAGCCCTCGGTCATTCGGTCACCAGTCAGCTGCCCCGGGACGGCCGCATAGCCGGACTGGACCTGGCCCGCTACTGGAAGAACTCCCTGATGACCGCGGTGTCGACCAGGGACCTGTGTCCGGGCCGGGCCGATGAGGGGTTCCTCGTCGGGCTGGTGGCCAATATCGGCAAGATCGCCATGGGACGAAGTCTCGGATCGACCTATTCCACCGTGGTGGAGGCTGCGGACGGGTGGCCCTCCCCGGCCCTCGAGCGCGAGTCCCTCGGCGTCAGCAGTCTCGACGTGACCGCGGAGGCCCTGCGAGCCTGGTCGTTGCCCGAGATCTTCGTGGATGCAGTCGCCCGGGCCGCCGATCCGGAACGGGCGGTCGACGAGGACGCGGCCGCCCTGGGTAGGGCCCTTCGGGTCGGCATGGAGATAGCGGCGTTCGCCTCGGGAGCCACCGGCGGGGCCGGACTGGAAGCGGTCCGGGCCACGGCCGGGCAGGCGGGCTTCGAGGCCGAGGCCGTGGAGGAACTCATCCGCGGCCTGGGACCGGCCATGGCCGAGGCGGCGGAGGCCCTGGCCATGGGGATCGACTCCGACGACTACGACGCCGTCCTCGACGAGGCCCGGGAACAGTTGGTGGAGATGAGCCTCCAGGCCGACATGGAGCGCCAACGCGAGAGCGCGAAGGTCGCCGAGCTGGAGAGGAGCAACCGGGAACTGGAGGAGCGGGCCCTCACCGACGGGCTGACCGGCCTCTCCAATCGGGTCGCCTTCGACCAGGCCATCGAACAGCAGATCCGCCTACGGCTGCGCGAACCTGAGAGCTTCGCCAAGCCCCTGGGTGTGGCCATGATCGACATCGATCACTTCAAGTCGGTCAACGACACCCATGGCCATCCCGTTGGCGACGAGGTGCTCAAACAACTGGGCCTGGTTCTGCAGATGATGTCACGCACCGAGGAGGTCGCCGCACGCTACGGGGGTGAGGAGTTCGTCCTGCTGGCCCCCCTGGCCCGTCCGGAGGACCTGAGGGTGGCCTGTGAGCGGATTCGCAGGGCCATCGAGCTGATAGAGGTGGAGACCCCGTCCGGCCCCCTGACCATCACCGCCAGTCTCGGGGCGGCCTGCATCGAGGCCGTGACCTCGCTCGACGATGCCGCCAGGGTGCTCGAGGCCGCTGACGCCAAGCTCTACGAGGCCAAGGGCAATGGTCGCAACCAGACCCGCGTCCTTGACGAGGTCCTCACCGGCTCCTGACGTCCGAGGGTCCGTCGACCCCGAGGCGTGCGGTTGGGAGCACCCGCCGGTGGGCCCTAGAGTGCCCGGCCGTGGAACTGATCCTGGTACGACATGGCCTTCCCGAGAGGGTGGAGACCGATGACGGGTCCCCCGCCGACCCCGCCCTGTCGGAGATGGGAAGGGCCCAGGCCCGGGCCGCGGCGGACTGGCTGGCCGAGGAGGGTCTGCACGCCGTGTACGCCAGCCCCCTGCGACGGGCCCACCAGACGGCCGAGCCGATCGCCCGGGCCCAGGATCTCCCGGTGATGATTCGGGACGGGATCAGCGAGTTCGACCGCCACTCCGACAGCTACATACCCATGGAGGAACTCAAGGCCTCCGACTATGAGAGGTGGAAGGCCCTGGTCCAGGGCAACTACATGATGTCCACCGATGATCCCCGTCAATTCCAGCAGTTGGTGGTGGCCACCGTGGAGCAGATCGTCGACGCCCACCGGGGTCAGAGGGTCGCCGTGGTCTGTCACGGGGGTGTGATCAACGCCTACTGCTCCCACGTGCTGGGGCGCCGGCCGGGCGACATCTTCTTCTGCGACGTCGGTTACACCTCGATCAGTCGGGTGGCGGCGGCCTCCACCGGGCAGCGCAGCCTGGTCTCGCTCAACGAGAGGGCCCACCTGCGGGGGATGTGACCACCCCTCCCGCTTTTCTGACCTGGTGGGTCTCTGTGGGCGTCCCCCGGGGTCATAGATCCCGGGTTTTCTGACCTCGTGGGTCTCTGTAGGCGTCCCCCGGGGTCATAGATCGGGGTGTGGGGGCTTTTCTGACCTGGTGGGCCTCCCCTGGCGTCCCCCGGGGTCATAGATCCCGGTTTTCTGACCTGGTGGGTCTCCCATGGCGTCCCCCGGGGTCATAGATCCCGGGTTTTCCGACCTCGTGGGCCTCCCCTGGCGTCCCCC
>JALSTE010000516.1 GCA_026983855.1 Acidimicrobiia bacterium | reverse complement strand
CCGGGGCTCCCAACCACCGGAGTCAATCGCCCGGGAGATCCTGGACGTCTCCGTCGAGACGGAGATGCAGGACTCCTTCATGCCCTACGCCCTGTCGGTCACCACCGCCCGGGCCATCCCCGACGTGCGCGACGGCCTCAAGCCCGTCCAGCGACGGATCCTCTACGTGATGAACGATCTCGGCCTGCGGCCGGGTACCCCGTTCCGCAAATCGGCCACCGTCGTCGGGGAGGTGATGGGCAAGTACCACCCCCATGGCGACTCGGCCATCTACGAGGCCATGGTGCGTCTGGGCCAGGACTTCGCCATGTCGGTCCCCCTGGTGGAGCCCAAGGGCAACTTCGGATCCCTCGACGATCCCCCCGCCGCCCACCGCTACACCGAGGCCCGCCTCAGCGCCGCGGCCATGACCATGGTAGCCGACATCGATGAGGACACCGTCGACTTCCGGGGCAACTTCACCGGGGAACTGGAGGAACCCGAGTGCCTCCCGGCCCTGCTGCCGAACCTTCTGGTGAACGGGGCCAGCGGGATAGCGGTGGGCATGGCCACCAACATGGCCCCCCACAACCTCCGCGAGGTGGCGGAGGTCATCAGGTTGGTCCTCACCCGGAGACGGCCCCGACCCACGATCGAGGAGCTGATGGAGGTCCTGCCCGCCCCCGATTTTCCCGGCGGCGGCATCATCATCGACGACGGCTCCCTGGCCACCGCCTATGAAACCGGGCGGGGCACCATCAGGGTGAGGGCCCGGGTCGAGATCGAGCCGATCTCCAGCCGCCGCCAGGCCATCGTCATCACCGAACTGCCCTACATGGTCGGCCCCGAACGGGTCCAGGCCAAGATCCGCGATCTCATCCTGGCCGGAAAGCTCGACGACATCGCCGGGGTCACCAATCTCTCCGACCACTCCAACGGTCTGAAGCTGGTCATCGACTGCAAATCGGGGGTGAACCCCCACGCCCTGTTGAACAAGCTGTACCGCCTCACCCCCCTCGAGGAGTCCTTCGGCATCAACAACGTGGCCCTGGTCAACGGGGTGCCGACCACCCTGGGCCTCTACGACATCTGCCGCCACTACATCGACCACCGTCTCGACGTCATCGTCCGCCGCACCGAGTATCGGCTGCGCCGGGCCCGCGAGAGGGCCCACATAGTGGAGGGGCTGCTGATAGCCCTGGACAACATCGACCTGGTGATCGCCATCATCCGGGGATCGGCCGACGTGCCCGAGGCCCGGGAATCGCTGATGGGGCGTCTCGACCTCAGCGAGATCCAGGCCAACCACATCCTGGACATGCAGCTCCGACGCCTCACCGCCCTGGAGGTGGACAAACTCCGCCGGGAGCTGGCCGAGCTGCACGACCAGATCGCCGGTTACGAGAAGATCCTGGGCTCCGAGCAGCGCCGCCGCACCATCGTGGCCCGGGAACTGGCCGAGGTGGCCGCCGAACACGGTGGCCCACGGCGGTCCACGATCATGTCCGCCGACGACATCGTGGTGATCGAGGACACGCCCGCCGCCCCCACCCTCGGCGAGGAGGATCTCGACGCCCCGGCCCTGGTCACCCTGTCCACGTCGGGCCTGCTGGGCCGCACCTCACCCGACGCGGAGTTCAACGCCAAGCCCGGACGTCACGACGTTCTGGCCGCCACCGTGCACACCGGCGCCGCGGCCCACGTCTACGCCTTCACCGACCGGGGACGACTGCTCTCGGTGAGGGTGCGGGACATTCCCGAAATGGCCCGGGGCAGCAGGGGGGCGTCGGTGACGGAGATGTTCTCCCTGGGTCGGGGCGAGAAGGTCGTCGGTCTGACCGGTCCCCCCGGGGGCACCGTGGTGCTGGTCACCCGGGGCGGGGTGGCCAAGAGGGTCACCCCCGAGACCGTCACCGGCACCCGAATCGGCAATCCGGTGATCGGGCTCCGCAAGGACGACCGTCTCGTGAGCGCGTTCGAGGCCTCCGATGACACCGAGATCGGCATCATCGCCTCCGACGGGCAGATGCTGCGCACCCGGGCCGCCGGCATCTCCACCCAGGGACCGGGTGCCGGGGGGGTGGCCGGAATGAGGCTCAAGCCGGGGGCCCAGGTCGTCGCCGCCGGTCCCTTCGAGTTCGGCACCCTGGTGGTGGCGGTGACCGACGAGGGAACGACCAAGGTCACCGAGGGGTCGGAGATACCAGCCAAG
>JALSTE010000515.1 GCA_026983855.1 Acidimicrobiia bacterium | reverse complement strand
ATCGAGTTGATGCGCAAACTGGCGGCCAA
Source organism: Acidimicrobiia bacterium (assembly GCA_026983855.1). Classification (GTDB taxonomy): domain Bacteria; phylum Actinomycetota; class Acidimicrobiia; order Acidimicrobiales; family Poriferisodalaceae; genus DRKF01. The sequence goes on along the minus strand of JALSTE010000515.1, from coordinate 2,163 downwards.
GAGCCGCAAACGCTGGCCCGCCGACGCCTGGGAGGTCCCCGCCATGCTCCCCGGGAGCTGAACCCCGGCCCGGCCGGGGGTGCCGAACCTCCGCCTACGCCGAGTCTCCGGGAACGCCGCGCCTCGGAGAACACCGGACCTCCGCCTACGCCGCACCTCGTAGAGCACCCGGGGCCGGTGGGAGGGAGCCGGTCAGAGACAGGCGTTGATCAGGTCCACCATCGACGGGGTCACGTCAGGGGCCTCGGAGTACTCCACCAGCAGGGCGGGCGGCACGATCTGGCGGGCCATGGACAGGGCGCAGGAACAGGGGTCGTCCAGTCGGTTCGATCCCTGGGTGCAGGAGGCCAGGAACTGGGCCTCGTCCACGGGGTCGAAGCGGGGCGGTGGGGCCGAACGGCAGGCCGCCAGGGCGTCGGCCAGGTTCGGGGGCCACTCGCCGGTGGCGGCGAAGGAGTCCTCCAACGCCCTCAACTCCACCGGTGTCAGCAGCCCGGCGGATGCGGACAGGGCGCAGGCGCAGGCCCCGGCCCCCGAGCCCCCCGCCGTGCAGGTGTCGAGGAAGGCCACCGACTCCGCCAGGGGGAAGCTGGGGGGCACGGTCGTGGTGGTGGTCGCCACCATGGTGGTGGTGGGAGCCGCGGTGGGCGGGACACTGGTGGGAGTGGAGGCCACCGTGCCGGTGGTGACGGCGGCCGAATCGGCCGATCCCGAACCCCCCGAGACCCCACCGCTGCAGGCCGAGACGACCACCGTCATGGCGAGCACGGTCGCCACCAGTCGTCGCCCACTTGGAGAATCGGGTCTACCGCTCGGTAGCCTCTGGGCCATCACGACCAGCCTCAGGGGGAACCCAATGACCGAAGCCGTAATCGTCGCCACGGCCCGCACACCGATCGGGCGGGCGTTCAAGGGATCTCTGACCGAGGTCCGACCCGATGACATGAGTGGCTTCATCATCGACAAGCTCATGGACAAGGTTCCTGAGGTCCCCCGGGACGCGATCGAGGATGTGATCTGGGGCGCCGCCGGACAGGCCGGCGAGCAGTCCATGAACCTGGGCCGCAACGCCGCCGCCCTGGCCGGACTCCCCGACACCGTACCGGGGACCACGGTCAACCGCTTCTGCGCCTCCTCCCTGCAGACCATCCGCATGGCCTTCCACGCCATCAAGGCCGGTGAGGGTGACGTGTTCATATCGGGGGGATCGGAGTCCGTCAGCCGGGCCGGAGGGGGATTCGGCAAGGAGCACATGAATCCCCGCTTCGTCGACCGCTCACGACCCGACTACGTGAACGACATGTACATCCCCATGGGGTTCACCGCTGAGAACGTGGCCGAGAAGTTCGGAATATCCCGGGAACGCATGGACGAGTTCGGCGCCCTGTCGCAGAACCGGGCCGTGGCCGCCCAGGACAACGGGTTCTTCGACCGGGAGATCACCCCCATCACCACCCCCGACGGAACCGTGGTTAGTGCCGACGACGGTCCCCGCCGGGGGGTCACCGTCGAGTCGATGGCCAAGCTGAAGCCGGTGTTCAAGGAGGACGGCAAGGTCACCGCCGGCAACGCCTGTCCCCTCAACGACGGCGCCGCCGCCGTCCTGGTCATGAGCGACACCAAGGCCGCCGAGTACGGCCTGACCCCCCTGGCCCGGATCGTGGCCAGTTCGGTCTCGGCCCTGGCCCCCGAGATCATGGGCGTCGGTCCCATCGACGCCTGCCGTCAGGTCCTGGATCGGGCCGGGATGTCCATCGGCGACATCGACGTCGTGGAACTCAACGAGGCCTTCGCCGCCCAGGTGCTCCCGGTGTGCGACGAGGTCGGGATCTCCATCGAGGACCAGCTCAACCCCCACGGCGGGGCCATCGCCCTGGGACATCCCTTCGGAATGACCGGGGCCCGCATCATGACCACCCTGATCAACGACCTGCAGACCCTCGACCGCACCTACGGTCTGGAGACCATGTGTATCGGCGGGGGTCAGGGCATGGCCATGATCATCGAAAGGCTCAACTGACCCCCCGCGTGTGCATCGGCGGGGGTCAGGGCATGGCCATGATCATCGAAAGGCTCAACTGACCCCCTGACCCGGGGGCTTCACCCCCCACGCCCTCGTTCCCACCGCCGGGGATGCGGGCGTGGGGCTCAGGCGTCGGGGCG
>JALSTE010000514.1 GCA_026983855.1 Acidimicrobiia bacterium | reverse complement strand
AGCCGACCTTCACACCCCCGATGTCGACCACGGTCAGCACCGGGCCCTGGCCGTTGGCCCACACGAGACGCTCGGCCGCCGTCGGCACGAGTTTCCGGTGCCGACCGGCGATCCCTCCCTGGTCATTGATGTACACCACGGCGTTGTAGAGCGTTCCCGAGGGTGTCCTTTCGGTGATCCCGAGGGCCACCCAGACGCCCGCCGCCTCGGCCGCGGCCCGAACCGGGTCCAGATCGGCACCGTCGACGTCGACGGCCTGGCTCTGGAAGCGGGCGTACCAGTCGCCGTCGTTGAACGGACTGCTCCGCCACAACCAGTCGGGATAGCCGGGGACGAACGACTCGGGAAACACGACCAGGTCGGTGCCCTCCTCGCCCGCCTCCCTGACGTGGGTGACCACCACGTCGAGTGTCGCCTCCCGATCGAGGTAGACGGGGGAGGTCTGAACGGCGCGGACCCGAAACTCGCCCCGACCGCTCAACGGGAGGCCCCGGCGATCACCAGCTCACACGGGCCCACGAAGCCATCGGGGGTCTCGAACTGTCCGAGGGCGTCCTCGATCTCGGTCCAGACGTCCTCCCGGTCCTCGGGGGCCATCCCGCCCAGCATCTGGTGCAGGGCACCGAAGGACTCCTTCTCGAAGCGCACGCACTCCGCCGCCGACGGCAGCCTGACCGGAGCGTCCACCACCTGGACCTCCACCTCGCCGAACCCGGCGGCCCGGAGCTCGGACTCGAGCAGCTCGGGGTCGGCCAGGCTGAAGGGTCCCGGTTGTCCGACCGCGGGAGGGGGAAGCTCGGCCCGCTCACGGATGATCGAGACCGGGATGGAGAAGAACTGGTTGGTGGCGGCCGTCGAGTACGTGACGGTCGCGAACCTTCCGCCCTCCGCCAGGGCCCTGTGAATACCTCTCAGGGCCTGATCCCGGTTGGGGAAGTAGATGAACCCGACCCTCGATATGGCGGCATCGAAGGAGGCGGGGTCCAGTTCGTGGAGGCGTTCCCCGTCGAGCTCGCGGGTGTCGAAGTTGCCGAGACCAGCGGCGGCGGCGGCCTTGGCCGCGTGGTCCAGGATGGTCGGGGACAGGTCAGTGGCCAGTACGTGGCCGCCAGGACCGGCCCGGCGGGCGGCGGCGATGGCCTGACCCCCGGCGCCGGCGGCCACGTCGAGCACGCGGCTCCCCCCGGTCACCCCGGCCATGTCGAGCATCCGCTCCGTGGCGTCCCCCAGCCACGACTCCAGGAGTGGGGCCCAGGCGGCCCAACCGGCGGCGTACTCCTCCCACTGGCTGCGGGTCGTCCTCTTGTACTGCTCGGCGTCGAATGACATCTGTTTCTCCTCGTGGGTTGTGTGTGTCAACCTGAGGGCGCCAGATTCGGCCTTTCGGCGCCAGAATCGGTCTGGCACTTGTGAATTCTGGGGAAGACGGGGAATGGCTCAGGGGGAGACCGGCATCATCGTGGGCCGCTCCGGGTCGCTGGCCGCGGTCGGATCGGCCATGATCGGGCGCCACCCCGGTGATCGATCCACGGTCCTCATCAGTGGTGAGGCCGGCATCGGCAAGACATCCCTGCTGAGGGCGGCGGTGGGTGCCCTTCCGGCCGGGAAGGCGGTTGTCGGCTGGGGCACCTGCTGGCACGGGGACGGAGCGCCGGCGTTCTGGCCGTGGATGAGGGCTTTCGGGGACATCGCCCGCCAGGTCGGACCGGAACCGGCCGCGGCCGCCGCCGGTGCCGACATTGAGCTGCTGAGGGTTCTGGTCCGTGAGCTGGGCCCCGCCGGCGAAGTCCCCGTGGATCGCGACACCAGGCGATTGCTCCTGCTGGAGGCGGCCGTGAGGTGGATGGAGAACCTGGCGGGGCGGCGGAGGGTGGTGGTCGTTCTCGACGACCTGCAGTGGGCTGACCCCTCCACCTTGGACCTCCTGGACTACGCAGCCGGGGTCCACCGTCCGGTCGGTCTCACCATCGTCGGGTCCCACCGCCACGACAACGGCGATCCGGAGGTGATGGAGCGTCTGGCGAGCCTCGGGGCCCGGGTCGAGCACATCCACCTGAGCGGACTGAGCGTGGCCGAGACCGAGGAACTCCTGGCGACGGTGATCGAGGCCGACCAGGCCCGAAGGATGGCGGGAGACCTGCACCGTCGCACGGGAGGCCACCCGCTGTTCACCAAGGAACTGGCCCGCCTGACCGCC
>JALSTE010000513.1 GCA_026983855.1 Acidimicrobiia bacterium | reverse complement strand
GGGCCCCACGAACTCACCGAACTATGGGCCGAGTTCCGATCGGCCTGGGATTCCCTCCACGTCGTACCGGTGGACGGCCCCTGCCTGGACCGGGCGGTGGAGGTCGGCTCCACCTTCAGCCTCGGGATATCGGACGCCGTTCACCTCGCCGCCGCCGACCGCCTTCCCCGCCCCGTCCGCTATCTCACCTTCTCCCCCTCCCAGATACCGGCGGCCGCCGAACTGGGATTCGAGGTGATCTCCGAGTACGGGGGCTGAGCGGGGCCGCGGCCCGACCGTCAATCCGGCCACCCCCCACGGGACGCGGGGACACCGTCGGAGTGGACGACCATCCCCAAGGTGCCGCCCGTGCCCCGTACGGGAGGCGGGGTCGCCACCTAGACTCCGGGACATGGAGGGCTACCACCCGGCGATCGAGGAGTACACCGAGGCCATCTACGAGCTGCGTGAGGACTCCGTCAAGGTCATCCAGGCCCGCCTGGCCGAGCGCCTCGACGTCAGCCGACCGGCGGTGTCGGAGATGATCCGCCGCCTGCAGACCGACGGACTGGTCCACATCGAGAAGGGTCGGATCCACCTCACCCCGGAGGGGGAGCAGATAGCCGAGCGTACGGTGCGTCGTCACCGTCTGGCCGAGAGGTTCCTCACCGACATCCTGGGTCTGAGCTGGGCCCAGGCCCATGTGGAGGCCGGACAGTGGGAACACGTGATCTCCGACGAGGTGGAGCAGGCCATGCTCGCCAAGCTGGGCCATCCCACCACCTGCCCCCACGGCAACCCGATTCCCGGATCGGAGTACGTCGCCCCCGAGACCGTGGTGCTGGCCGACGTTCCCTCCGAATCGGACTTCGTGGTCAGCCGCATCCCCGAGGAACTGGAGTTCACCCGGGGGATGCTGGAGTTCCTCGAGCAGAACCGCCTCACCCCCGGCAACTCCGGAAGGGTGGTCGCCACCTCCCCGGAGGGAGCCACCACCGTGGAGGTGGGGGGACACACCGTGGGGATCGGCCCCTTCGCCAGCCACCGGATCCTCGTCACCACCTGATCCGGTCGATCCCGGCCCGGCCCCTCTGCCCCCATCCGAACCGCCGCCTGTGACCCAAGTCACAATGAATGCGGGTTGATGCTCAGTGGTAGGCATGCTTAACATTGAGACATGGGAGCAAGCATACTGATCACCCTCCGCGAGGGCCTGGAGATCGCCCTGGTCCTGGCGGTGATGATCGCCTACCTGGTCAAGACCGGTCGCGGTGGGGCTCTGAGACCGGTTTGGGCCGGCACCGCCGCCGCCGCCGCCGTCTGCATCGCCACCGGGGTCGCCTTCCACCTGGCGGTCGGCGAGTTCGTCGGCAAGACCGAGCAGTTCATCGAGGGCACCCTGGCCTTCTCCGCCGCCGCCGTGCTCACCTGGATGATCTTCTGGATGAGGGCCAACTCCCGCAACCTCGGTGGCGAGCTGCGGGGCCGCATCGACACCGCCCTGGGCCAGTCGGCCTGGGCCCTGGGTCTGGTCGCCTTCGTGGCCGTGGCCCGGGAGGGTTTCGAGACCGTTCTGTTCCTCCTCGGAGCCGAGGCCGGCACGTCGTCGGGGGGCGAGGTCATCCTGGGTGGGGTGATCGGTCTGGCCATCGCCGCGGTGATTGGCCTCGCCTTCTACCGAGGCAGCGAGAGGGTCGATCTCAAGCGGTTCTTCCACGTGACCGGGCTGCTGCTGATCCTCTTCGCCGCCGGGCTGTTCGCCAAGGGAGTGCACGAGTTCCGGGAGTTCCTGGGCATCGACGCCTCCCTCATCGCCACCCCCCTCTGGACGATCACCTCCGGTCCCTTCGCCCAGGGTTGGCTCCATGACTTCCTCCAGGGTCTGTTCGGCTGGTCCCCCGAACCCGAGAGGATCCGGGTGGTCGCCTACCTCGCCTACCTGGTTCCGATCCTGTGGCTCTACTTCCTGCCCTCGGGATCGCCCTCGGAGAAGACCACCGGGGAGCACGGCTCCGAGGTAGCTGACAAACTGCCCGCATGACACTCCACTGGTCCGACACCGGAATCGAGGTCCACAAGATCGTCGTGGGCCCCGTGGACAGCCCCGCATGACACTCCACTGGTCCGACACCGGAATCGAGGTCCACAAGATCGTCGTGGGCCCCGTGGACAACAACGTGTTCGTGATCCGCTGCACGGAGACGGGGGACGCCGTGCTCCTCGACGCCGCCAACGAACACGACCGGCTGCTCGAACTGTGCCGGACCCTGGGGGTGCGCACGGTGCTGGAGACCCACGGGCACTGGGACCACATCCAGGCGGTGCCCGCGGTTCGCGATGCGGGATACGAGGTGGGGGTCACCGCCGCCGACGCCGAGATGCTGGACAGCTACGACTACATCCTCGAGGACGAGACCGTGATCCCCGTGGGCCGTCTCCGCCTCCACACCATCGCCACCCCCGGGCACACCCCGGGCTCGATGTGCTTCCACGTGGAGGACACCCCCCTGCTCTTCAGCGGGGACACCCTCTTCCCCGGGGGGCCGGGAGCCACCAAGTTCCCCGGGGGGGACTTCGAGGCCATCATCGAGTCCATCGACCGACGCATCTTCGCCCCCTTTGACCCCGACACCCTGGTCCTCCCCGGCCACGGTGACGACACGACCGTCGGGGCCGAATCCCCCCATCTCCAGGAGTGGGTGGACCGCGGCTGGTAGGGGCGTCCCCCCCGGACCCCGAAAATATCCGGGGTCCGACATTTCTACTACCGGCGTAGTGCTAATAGACTGACGGTATGCCCGAGTCCGATTCCCCCCTGTTCGCGGTCGAGAACCTCCACGTTCGCCCCGTGGACGCCGCCGAGATACTCCACGGCGTCGACCTGAGTGTCGGCGCCGGCGAGCTGCACGCCGTCATGGGTCCCAACGGGTCGGGGAAGTCCACCCTGGCCGGCACCCTGCTCGGCAGTCCCGAGTTCGAGGTCACCGAGGGTCACATCCTCTTCAAGGGCGACGACGTGACCGACTGGGATCCCGACGTGAGAGCCAAGCACGGCATGTTCCTCGCCTTCCAGTACCCCCAGGAGATACCCGGGGTGAGCGTCATCAACTTCCTGCGCCAGGCCCTCTCGGCCCGCAAGGGCATCGACCTGTCGGTGCTGGAGCTGAGACTCTCGATCATGGAGTGGATGGAGCGTCTGGAGATGGATCCCTCCTTCGCCGATCGCTACCTGAACGAGGGATTCTCCGGGGGGGAGAAGAAGCGCAACGAGATCCTCCAGATGGCGATCCTCGAACCCGACCTGGCCATCCTCGACGAGACCGATTCCGGCCTCGACATCGACGCCCTGAGGGTGGTCGCCAAGGGGGTGCGTGAGGTTCGGGCCGAGCGACCCGAAATGGGGGTGGTGCTGATCACCCACTACCAGAGGCTGCTCGACGAACTCGAACCCGACCGGGTCCACATCCTCATCGACGGGAGAATCGTGCAGAGCGGAGGTCCCGAGCTGGCCACCAGGGTGGAGACCGAGGGCTACGAGGCCTGGCGATGACCACCACGGCCGAACTGGACGTGGCGGCGGTCAAGGCCGACTTCCCGATCTTCGACCGTTGCTGCGATCCCGAACGGCCCCTGGTGTTCCTGGACTCCGCCGCCTCCTCCCAGAAGCCCCGCCAGGTCATCGAGGCCATGTCGGAGTTCTACGAGACCACCTACGCCAACGTCCATCGCGGGGTGTACCGCATCGCCGAGGCCGCCACCAACCGAATGGAGGGCGCCCGCCGGACGGTGGCCGGGTTCATCGGGGCCCCCCGGCCCGAGGAGATCATCTTCACCAAGAACGCCACCGAGGCCCTCAACCTGGTGGCCCGTTCCTGGGGAGGGGCCAATCTCGGCCCCGGCGACGCCGTCGTCCTCACCCAGATGGAGCACCACGCCAACATCGTCCCCTGGCAGATCCTGGCGGCGGAGAAGGGGTTCGAGATCCGTTGGATCCCGGTTCGGCCCGACGGCCACCTCGACCTCTCCAACCTCGATCGCCTGCTCGACGGGGCGGCCATGATGTCGGTGACCGCCATGTCCAACGTCCTGGGCACCATCCCCCCCCTCGGGTCGATGATCGCCGCCGCCCGGGCCGCCGGGGCCCTGGTGACCCTCGACGCCTGCCAGTACGTACCCCACCTGCCGACTGACGTGTCCTCCCTGGACGCCGACTTCATCGCCTTCTCCGGTCACAAGATGCTCGGACCCACCGGGGTGGGTGTGCTGTGGGGTCGCACCGAGCTGCTGGAGGCCATGCCCCCCTTCCTGGGTGGTGGGGGGATGATCCTGGACGTGACCCAGGAGGGTTTCCGGGCCGACGCCATCCCGGCCAAGTTCGAGGCCGGCACCCCGCCCATCACCGAGATCGTGGGGTTGGCCGCGGCCATCGAGTACCTCGACGGGCTGGGGATGGACCGGGTCCGACGCCACGAGGTCAGTCTCACCGCCTACGCCCTGCGGACCCTGACCGAACGCCTCGGTGACCGGCTCACCATCCACGGACCCTCCGAGCCCGCCGACCGGGGCGGGGTGCTCTCCCTGGACCTGGCCGGGGTGCACCCCCACGACCTGTCCCAGGTCCTCGATCAGCACAACGTGTGCGTCCGGCCCGGGCATCACTGCGCCAAGCCCCTGATGAGGGTGCTGGGTGTGGGTGCCACCGCCCGGGCCTCCCTGTACGTTTACAACGACGAGTCCGACGTCGACGCCCTGGCCGACGCCCTCGTCGACGCCGGCGAGTTTTTCGCCTTCTGACCCACCGGAGGAGTCACCGGATGTCCGGACTCGAAGACCTCTACCGCGAGATCATCCTGGATCACTACCGAACCCCCCGCAACCGGGGGAAGCTGGAGACCCCCCCGGCCCACAAGGTGGAGGGTTTCAACCCCCTGTGCGGGGACGAGATCACCGTCTACGTCGACACCGACGGCGACCGGGTCACCGACGTGCGAATCGACGGGCAGGGATGCTCGATCAGCCAGGCCTCGGCCTCGATGATGACCAACGCCATCAAGGGCCGGTCCTTCGCCGAGATATCGGACCTGACCCGGGCGTTCAAGTCCATGATGTCGATCCACGAGAACGAACTCGGGGGCGATGACGGGCGGGAGCCCGAACCGGGGTCGGAGGAGTCCGTTCCGGCCGACGAGGTCAAACTGGGCGACCTGGAGGCCCTCCGGGGGGTGGTGAAGTTCCCGGTCCGGATCAAGTGCGCCACCCTGGCCTGGAACACCCTGGCCCAGGCCATCGACGAGGCCCGGGCCGACGACGGGGCCCCCACGGGCAGTTCTTGAATCTCGAGCGCTGGCTGCCTCCCCCCTCGCGGGAGAAGGGTCTGCTGGCCCCACCCCGCCCGTGGACCCTCGAACGCCGCGACGTGGTCGGTCTGGCCGTGATCACCCTCGCCGTCGGGGTGGTGGCCGTGCTCACCCTCTCCGACCGCCTGCCCCACCTCCTCGAGACGCTGATCGCCCCGGTCTCGGACAACAGCCGCAGCACCCGGGTCCGTATCCTGGACATGGGGCACCTGGTGGTCTGGGGCACGCTGGGGTTCGCCGCCACCATCCTGGCCCGGGGCTACCTGCGGAGCCTGATGCTCACCCTGGTCCTCTTCAGCGCCAGTGGTTTCCTCGAGATGGCCCAGAGGTTCGCCAGCAGCACCCGCCAGGCCGACCGGACCGACCTGATCAACAACGGGGTGGGACTGCTGGCGGGCCTGGCTCTCGGCTGGATCGTCATCACCGTGGCCCGCTGGAACCGACGCCGCCGGGCCGCTCCTACCAGCGGTGACCCGGAGGAACCCCCGTCACGAACTCCTTGACCCGGCGCCGGGTGGCCGCCGAGGTCCCCGTGGGCAGTTCATCGGGGGGGAAGAATCCGATCTCGGCGATCTCCCCCGAACGCGACGGCTCCATGGTCCAATCGTTGAGCACGAACACGACGATGTGGTCGCTGCGGTGCTCGGCGAAGCTGGAGTAGACACCGAGCACCCTCTTGGGATTCTCCGGCAGGGAGATCCCCGTCTCCTCGTGGAGTTCGCGGGCCATCGCCGCCACCAGTGACTCACCGGGTTTCACCTGCCCCCCAGGCAGGAACCAGCCGTCACGGTAGGTGTGCCGCACCAGACAGATTCGGCCTTCGGGATCCACCACGATGGCTCGGACCCCGACGGTCAGGTGGGCGGGCCGGAATCTCAGCCACCGCTGATAGATCCGGTACAGGAACGCTTTCACGGGCGGGACGGTCCCTCGGCTCGGAAGACAAAGCGGCATTGTAGCCCTCCCGCTCCCGGGCTCCCCCGAAACCTGCCCGGACACGTAACCCCGGGCCACCCCGGTCACGGACCCCCGGGTCGGGGGAACACGGAGGGTCCCCGGGCCACCCCCGTCACGAACCCTCCAGCCCCTTTGGTGGCCGGCTGATCCGGTGGCCCCGCCGGGGAATCGATCCGCCCACGGGGCATCTCCGGATCCGTTTACTTGAAATCGCCGACGACCTGCCGACGAACCCCACCGACAGGTTCAGATGTCTTCGAAAGAACGGTGATCGTAATGTCGCAGGACCCAATGGCCGATGTGCCCATCTTCCCCCAGCGCCGCAAGGGCTACGACCCCATGGCCGTGGATCAGTATCTCCACGGTCTGCAGCTCCAACTGGCCCAGGCCCAGACCCGGGCGGCGGAGGCCGAGCAGCATCTCCGCAATCTGAGTGGTCAGCCCGCCGACAGCGAGGAGGCGGCCCGGACCCTGCAGGTGGCCCGGGAGACCGCCCAACGGGCCCTGGCCGAGGCCCGCAACCAGGCTCGGCGCCTTCTGACCGAGGCCCAGGAACGGGCCCGCCGGGCCGAGGCCGAGGCCGAGAAGAGGACCGCGGCGGCGGCCGCCGCCTCCGCTGAGGCCGAGAACATGAGAACCGAGGCCGCCCAGACCCTGGCCGACGCCCAGGAGAACGCGGCGGAGACCGAGGCCCAGCTCCAGCGCCGAATCGAGGAGGCCCGCACCCAGGCCGGGGAGGAGATCTCCTCCATGAAGGCCGCCGCCCGCGAGGAGGCGTCCGGGGTCCGTGAACAGGCCCGGGTGGAGGCCGAGATGCTCCGCCAGGAGGCCCAGGAGAAGCTCGATCAGGCCCGCGAGGCCATCCGGGAGGCCGAGGAGCGGGTCATCACCGCCGCCAAGGAGCACGCCGCCCGGATGATCACCGAGGCCGAGGCCACCGCCGCTCGGGTGATGATGGAGGCCCAGAGCCACTCCGACGCCGTGACCCGCTCCGCCGATGAACAGGCCACCCTGGCCATGGAGCAGGCCGAGACCGAGGCCGCCGACATCGTCGCCACGGCCCAGGAACAGGCCGCCGCCATGATCTCCGAGGCCGAGGCCACCGCCAGGGAGCGGATGGACCAGGCCGAGCGGGCGGCGTCCGACATCATCGGCACCGCCCGTACCACGGCCACCGGCATCACCGCCGAGGCCGAAACCACCGCCGCCGACACCATCAGCCAGGCCGAAACCACCGCCGCCGACGTGGTGGCCCGGGCCCACACCGAGGCCGAGCAGATAATCGAGACCGCTCGGACCCAGGCCCTCGAGGCCGGAAGGAAGGCCACCGCCGAGGCCATGATGGTCGTGTCCTCCCTCGAGGATCGCCAGGCTGAACTCCAGCGTCAGATCGAGGCCATCGAGGCCCGCAAGCGGAACCACCGGGAACAGCTCAGCGGAGCCGCCCGGGAGCTGGCCGGAATGGTCGACCGCTTCTTCGACGAGGAGCTCACCATCGACCTCGACGCCACCCCGGCTGATTCGACCGATGTGGTGATGATCGACACCGCCTACGAGCCCACCCAGTCCTGATCCCGGACCGGCGGCCTCCACCCACCGACTGAGTGGACCGGGGGCCACCGATCCCAAGTTCGGGCCGGCGGACCCGGTCCCCGGCCACCCGATCCGACCGGGGGCCCTCTCCCCGGCCACAGGATCTGATGGCTCCCCACGGCGCCATCGGAGACCGCCGTAAGGCGGAGACGACTGAACCGTCGGCCCCGGCTCCCGCTCAGGCGGGAGTCGGGGCTTTTTCAACCACGGTGGCCGGGCGGGGGCGCCGGTGTCGGACCTAGATCATCGCCGGTGGCAGGTAGCGGGCGTAGCCCTCCTCCTCGAGGAGGTCGGCCAGCTCAGGTCCGCCGCTCTCGACGATCCGGCCCTTGACCATGATGTGGATCCGGTCGGCCCGGAGCTGGTTCAGCAACCTCACGTAGTGGGTGATGGCCAGGACCCCCAGGTCGGACTCGTTGGTCATGGACTCCACCCGGCTGGCGCAGGCGCTCAGGGCATCGACGTCGAGACCGGAGTCCAGCTCGTCGAGAATGGCGAAGCGGGGACGGAGAACCCCCAATTGGAGGGTCTCGTTCCTCTTCTTCTCACCACCGGACAGATCCACGTTGAGGGGACGGGTGAGGAACTGACGGTCGAAACCGATGCGGGCCGCCTCCTCGGCCAGGAGCTCATCGACCCCACCAGTGTCCCTTCCCGAGGCCCGGAAGGCCTCGGCCATGGCGTCGTGGAGGCTCACCCCCGGTACCTCGGTGGGGTACTGCAGAGCCAGGAACAGACCCGCCTGGGCCCTCCGCCAGGTGGGGAGCCCCAGGAGTTCGACCCCGTCCAGTCTCACACTGCCCCCCGTGACCTCGTATCCGGGGCGGCCCATGATCACGTGGGAGAGGGTCGACTTCCCCGATCCGTTGGGACCCATGATGACGTGGACCTGACCGGACTCCACGGTCAGGTCGATCCCCCTCAGGATCTGGGTGTCACCCACCCCGGCCTCCAGGCCCGAGATCTCCAGGACGCTCATCGTTGTTGGCCTTCCGCCGTGGTGTCGTCAGTGGTGGTGGTGGTGTTGTTGTTGTTGTTCGCGGTGGTGGCCGCGGTCGCTTCTCCGCCGCCGGGGTCCCCGGAGTCGAGCACCAGGAACAGCTCGCCGTCGCGGAGTTCCACCCGGTAGGTGGGCACCGGTCGGGTGGCCGGCAGGGAGTCGGGTTCACCGGTTTCGAGGGAGAACCGGCTGCCGTGCCGGGGGCACTCCAGCTTGCCCTCCTCGGGCCACAGGTAGCCCTCCGACAGGGAGTAGTCGGCGTGACTGCAGGTGTCGCCCAGGGCGTAGAAGTCGTCCCCGATGCGGATCACGGCCACGGCCCGGCCGCCGACCTCGAAGCGCCGTACCTGCCCGTCGGGTACCTGATCCACCGGGCCCAGGGGGAAGATGTCGCTGCCGCTCATCGGTCGCCCGACTCCTCGCCGAACAGGGTGTCCAGGCGGGCCCTGACCACGGCGGTGAGGGGCTCGTGGGGTATGCCCTCGAGGCCCTCGGCCAGGAATCCCCCCACGACCAGCCGCTCGGCCACGGAGGTCGGAATGCCGCGGGCCTCGAGATAGAAGAGCTGGTCGGCGCTGATGGGCCCGATGGCCGAGGCGTGGCTGCACTTGACGTCGTTGTTCTCGATCTCGAGGTTGGGCACGGAGTCGGTCCAGGCCTCCTCGGAGAGCTTGATGATCCGGTTGGTCTGGAAGGCGTCCACCCCGGCGGCATCGGGGTCGATCCGGATCATCCCGGTGTAGATGGACCGGGCCGAATCGTCGAGCACCCCCTTGAACAGAAGCTCCGAGCGGGTGTTGGGGGCCGAGTGGTGCTGCAGGGTACGGAAGTCCAGTTCCTGGTCGCCGTCGGCGAAGTACACGGCGTTGATACGACCCTCGGCCCCGGGCGCCGACATCTCGGTGTCGGTCCGGATCCGGGCGTAATGGCCACCGAAGGCCACCACCGAGGACCGGAACCACGAGTCACGTCCCACCCGGAACACCTGGGACGCGATGTGCCACACGGTGTCGGCCAGATCCTCCACCAGGACGTGCTCCAGGTGGGCCCCGTCGCCCACCTCGGCCTCGACCACCGGCAGCACCAGGGCATCCACGGGGCCCGAGCCGTACAGGTCGATGACGGTGGCCTCGCTGCCCGCCCGGGCATCGATGTGGGTACGGGGAACCGAGCGGACGCCTCCGGCCCGCTGCCAGTGCCGGATCACCACCGGACCACCCAGCCGGGCCCCCTCGGGAATCGTGACCAGGATCGGCTCGATCCCCTCGGCCGTGTTGAGCTCGGCGAACAGGTCGGGTGCGTCCCCCAGCACCGAACCGAACAGCTCCTCCCCCCCGGGCACCTCGGCGATCGGGCGAACCGATGCCAGCAGGGCCCGTTCCTCGTCCACCTGGACCCGGGAGA
>JALSTE010000512.1 GCA_026983855.1 Acidimicrobiia bacterium | reverse complement strand
AGCAGCCGACCCCTGAGCCGGTCGTCGATCCCGAGACCGGTGAGATCATCACCCCCGCGGCCGAGGACCCGGACGGGGAACCAACCGATGCGACCTCTGACGTCGACGCATTGGTCATGGACGAGGAGGAACTCCTCGAGGGCGCCCCGGCCGTCGTGGAGAGCGCCTTCGACCGTCCCGGTCGCTGGTTCGTGGTCCACACCCAGTCGGGCTACGAGAAGAAGGTCAAGCAGAACCTCGAGGCCCGTATCAAGTCGCTGAACATGGAGGACCGCATCTTCGAGGTCGTGGTTCCCATGGAAGACGTGATGGAGTTCAAGAACGGTCGCAAGGTGGTGGTGCAGAAGAAGATGTTCCCGGGCTACCTGCTGATCAGGGCCCGTCGGGGCAGCGACACCCAGCACGCCATCAGGGACACCCCGGGAGTGACCGGCTTCGCCGGACCGGGGGGCAAACCCACCCCTCTGCGGCGTCGCGAGGTCGAGACCTTCCTCCCGGTCAAGGTCGAGGGGGTGGAGTCACCCACTCCGCGCAAGACCAAGCCCCGTCTGCTCTACGAGGTCGGGGAGACCATCAGGGTCAAGGACGGACCCTTCGCCGACTTCCAGGGCCAGGTCGAGGAGATCAACGAGGAGCAGCTCAAGTTGAAGGTCCTCGTCAACATCTTCGGTCGGGAGACACCCGTCGAGCTGGACTTCGGGCAGGTCGGCAAGCTCTAGTTTCCAAGTTTTTCACCCCCGGGTCTGGTCAAACCGGTCCCCAGGGTGCACCATGTCAAGTCGCTCGCGAGGCCCTCTCACGCCTCCATCCACACACGGAGAACAATCATGGCGAAAAAGAAGGTCGCCGCAGTAGTCAAGATCCAGATTCCCGCCGGCCAGGCCTCACCCGCCCCTCCGGTGGGTACCGCTCTCGGTCCCCACGGTGTGGCGATCATGGACTTCTGCAAGGCCTACAACGCCCAGACGGAGTCCCAGAGGGGCACCATCATCCCCGTGGAGATCACGATCTTCGAGGATCGCACCTTCACGTTCATCACCAAGACCCCCCCGGCCTCGATCCTGATCAAGGCCGCCGCCGGGCTCCCCAAGGCGGCCTCGGAGCCCGGGTCCGAGGTGGCCGGCAGCATCACCGACGCCCAGGTCACCGAGATCGCCGAGATCAAGATGCCGGATCTCAACGCCAACGACCTGGAGGCGGCCAAGCTCCAGATCGAGGGCACGGCCCGCTCGATGGGAATCGAGGTCAAGGGCTGAGGACCGGGGGCCGAACGGTCGGCCCGACCACGGCCTGGATGGGGAGGACCTCGCCCCACCGGCTCAGCAATTCACGAGGTAGCGAAAGGCGAACCACATGTCCAAGGGCAAGAGATACGAGGACGCGGCCCGGCGTTACGACCGCGATGCACTGCACGAACCCGAGGCGGCGCTGACCCTGGCCAAGACCCTGGCCACGGCCAACTTCGACGAATCCATCGACACCGTGTTCAAGCTGGGGATCGATCCCCGCAAGGCCGACCAGATGGTCCGGGGCACGGTGGCGCTCCCCGCCGGTACCGGCGGAGACGTCCGGGTGGCGGTCTTCGCCCAGGGTGACGCGGCGGCCGCGGCCGAGGAGGCCGGGGCCGACATCGTGGGTGGTGCCGACCTGGCCGAGAAGATTCAGAAGGGTTTCCTGGACTTCGACGTGGCCATCGCCAGTCCCGACATGATGCCCGTGGTGGGCAAGCTGGGTCGGGTACTGGGACCGCGTGGCCTGATGCCCAACCCCAAGACCGGCACCGTGACCCCCGATGTGGCCAAGGCGGTCAAGGAGTTCAAGGGGGGTCGGGTGGAGTACCGGACCGACCGCTACGGAAACGTGGCCCTGTCCATCGGCAAGGCCAGCTTCTCCGTCGACGACCTCATGACCAACTTCAACGCCGTGGTTGATGAACTGGCCCGGGTGAAGCCGGCCTCGGCCAAGGGTCGTTACTTCCGCAAGGTCACCGTCTCCTCCACCATGGGCCCCGGCATCAAGGTGGATCCGGGTGATCTTCCGTCCTGAGTGGGTGGGGTGTGTCCTGGGTGAGGCGGGGGCACCGCATCAAGGTGGATCCGGGTGATCTTCCGTCCTGAGTGGGTGGGGTGTGTCCTGGGTGAGGCGGGGGCACCGCATCAAGGTGGATCCGGGTGATCTTCCGTCCTGAGTGGGTGGAA
>JALSTE010000511.1 GCA_026983855.1 Acidimicrobiia bacterium | reverse complement strand
CGGGGCGGGCCGACGCCGTGCTGGCCGCCTCCATCTTCCATTTCGGGGAGCACACCGTGGCCGAGGCCAAGCAGGCCATGGCCGCCCGTGGGATCTCCGTACGTCCCCCCGGGGCGTGAGTGGGGTTCTGGACCCGCTACCTTTCGCCCTGTGTCTGATTCCGACGTGACCACCGAGACGACCGATCATCCCGGATCGACGGAAGCGACCGTCACCGAACACCGGGACCCTCCCCGCATTGGCGCCTCCGCAACCGGCGCGGAGAGCGGTCCGGACGGGGACCACTCCCGCCGACCGATCAAGATGCTCAATGATCGGCTCCTCGTGAGGATCCCCACCGAGGAGGGTGAGCGTCGGAGCACCGGGGGGATCCTGATACCGGCCACGGCCCAGATGAACAAGAGGCTCATCTGGGGGGAGGTGGTGGCCGCCGGGCCCAACGTGAGGTCGGTCGAGGAGGGCGATCGGGTCCTCTTCAGCCCCGAGGACCGCCATGAGGTGGAGGTCCAGGGGGAGGACTTCCTGATCCTGCGGGAGCGGGACATCCACGCCATAGCCGCCCCCAGGGTCGAGCCCGGGGGCACCGGCCTGTACCTCTGAGGACCCCGGGTGGCTCCCGGTCCGTGCCCCTGAGTCCCGGGTCGGGACCGGGTCCGGGACCCGGATGGGCCTGACGCCCACCTCCTGGGGATCAAGCCCCATTCCTGACCCACGATGCCGTGCGTGCCGACACCTGACCCCCACCTCCGGGAAATCAGGCCGAAAGGTGATCGGCGGTAGGGTGGGATCGGGCGCCTGACCCCTACCTCCGGGAAATCAGGGGGAACACCATGGCCAGTCGGGCCCCACCGAGATCGGCGCGGGTGGCCACCACCCGCCCCCCCATGGCCAGGGTCAACTCCCTGACTATGGCCAGACCGAGACCGGAACCCGATTCGCTCCTGACCGGCTCGCGCTTGGCGACGTAGAGCCGCTCGAACACGTGGGGCAGATCCTCCTCGGCTATCCCGGGTCCGTCATCGGAGACCGACACCGCCACCATGGGTTCGGTATCGAACCCGGTGGTCCTGACGTCGACGGTCACCCGGCCGGAGGCGAACTTGGTGGCGTTCTCCACCAGGTTGGCGACCGACTGGGCCAGTCGGTCGGGGTCGACCTCGGCCAGCATCGGTGGGCCGGGTTCCACCACCACCTCCAGGTTGAGGTCGGCTCGTTCGGCGTCGGGGGCGAACCCGGCCACCGTCGCCCTCACCAGGTGTCCCAGGTCGGTGACCCGGGGCTCCAGGGAGAACTGGCGGCTGTCGAGGCGGGCCAGTTCCAGCAGGTCCCGCACCAGGCGCTCGAGGCGGCGGGACTGGGCCAGGATCGTCCTTCCCGCCCTCTCGGTCATCTCGGGATCACTCGACGCCGTGCCGTCGGTGAGGGCCTCGGCGAAACCGCGGATCGAGGTGAGGGGGGTTCTCAGGTCGTGGGAGACGGACAGCAGGAACTGCTGTTCCAGCCCCCGGGCCCGCTCCAGGGCGTCGGCCAGACTGTTGACGGAGCGGGCCAGTTCGCCCAACTCGTCGGGTCTGAGCTCATCGCCCGAGGAGACCCGGGAATCGAGATTTCCCCCGGCCAGCTCCCCGGTGGTGAGCCGGATCCGTTCCACGGGCCGGGCCAGGGCCCGGCCCAGTCTCACCCCCACCACGGCTCCCAGGACCACGGTGATGAGGGCGGCGACGAGGAACCATCGGGTCACGGGCCCCAGACCGGACTCCACCTTCTGACGGAGGATGACCACCGCATGGGGTCCGTCAGCGATGGGGGCGGTGGCGAGGGCCCGGGTGACCCCGTCGGTGGTCCTGACGACGGGCTCCCCGGTGTTGACGGCATTGGCGAGATCGGCGGCCGTGGTGCCATCGGGCAGGGGGTCGAGGGTGGTTCCATCGGGCCGGGCCACGAGAATCTCGATCTCGTCGAAGCCGAGGGCGGAACTGACCGCCCGTAGTATTCCCCGCCCCAGATTGGGCTCATCGACCCGTCGGGACAGGGCCGCTCCCTGCTGGGCCGCCTCGGCCACCCCCCGGGCCAGTTGGGCGGAGTCGTTGGCCAGGCGGTCCTCGGTGATGCGCCGGGCCTCGATCCGGGACAGCAGGATCGTACCCAGACCGGCCAGGATCACCGCGGCCACCGCGGTGGCGATGATCGCGACGCTGATG
>JALSTE010000510.1 GCA_026983855.1 Acidimicrobiia bacterium | reverse complement strand
GGTCTCCGGTCCCGACGAGGCCCTGCTGGACCTGGCCCACGATCACGGTGTGGTCGACGTGGTGCACCACCGTTCCGGTCCCGAGGAACTCATCTTGGATCTCACCTCCCGGACCAGGGGGGCGGGTCGGTGATCCGCCCCGTCAGGTGGGTGGTGACCCGCAACCACCTCTCCGACCATCAGGGGCTGGCCGCGGTGGGAGCCGTGCTGCTCATGGTGGTCGCCGCCGGGGTGCTCCTGGCCTGGCCGACCGTGTCAGATTCCGCCTGGGCGATGACCGCGGTCGACAACCTCCCCCCCGGTGTGGCCGACATGCTCGGACTGTCCGGTGCCTCGCTGGTCGAACCATCGGGCTACCTGAACGCCTCGTTCCTGTCGGTTCTGTTCCCGGTGGTGATGCTGATCGTGACCCTTCCCCTGACGGTCCGGGCGGTGGCCGGAGCCGAGGCGGGGGGTGAGCTGGAGTTCCTGGCGGCCCAGCCGGTTCGCCGCTCCCAGATCCTGGTCGAACGCTTCGTCTCGGTGGCCGTGCTCACCTTTGAGATCGGACTCCCGCCCCTGCTCCTGCTGGCGACGGGGGCCAGCCGGGGCCGACTCGGCCTGGCCGCCGGTTCCGTTGTCTGGGCCGGGGCACGGGCCCTGCTGCTGGTGGTCCTGGTGAACGCCGTGGTGGCGGCGGCGGGCGGACTCTCCGGACGTCCGGTGCTGACCTCGCTGGTGGGTCTGCTGGTCGGTGCCGGGGCCTTCGCCCTCATAGCCGTCGGGGTGCCCGAGTTCTCCCCGGCCCGGTGGTTGATCGGGTCACTTCCCCTCGAGGGCACCTTCTCCCCCACGGGTTCGCTGGGAACGGCCCTGGTGGCGACAGCGGCGATGTGGCTCGGGGCCCGGGTGTTCGGCACCAGGGATCTGCGGCTGCCCTGATGTTCCCGGCCCGGAGGCCGTCGGCCCGGGCGACCTCAACCGGTGACCGACTCCGACTGCTGTTCTGACCACCACCGGTCCAGGCGGGCCAGCACCTCCTCCTCACCGAGTTCTCCCTCACTGCGCTTGAGCTCCAGGAGGAACCTCATGGCCCGACCCACGGCCGGGCCGGGATCGAGACCGAGGTGGGCCATGACCCGCTCACCGTCGATCTCGGGACGCTCCGCCCGCCGGGCATCCTCGCGGGCCAGCACCCCGATACGGTGCTCCAGGTCGTCGAGAGCCTCATGGAGGTTGCGCACCGTCCGGGGGTTTCGGGAGGTGCAGTCGCTGCGAACCAGATCGTTGAGGTCCCCCAGCAGGGGGCCGGCGTCGCGGCAGTAACGCCTCACGGCCGAGTCGCTCCATCCTTCGCCATAGCCCTTGAAGCGGCCCGACAGGAACACCAGTTGGTTCACGTCGCGGACGAGTTGGGACTCGAAGCCCATCTCCCTCATCCGGCGGCGGGCCATCTTGGCCCCGACCGCCTCGTGGTGGTGGAACGTCACCCCGTCGGGTCCGAACTTCCGGGTGGCGGGCTTGCCCACGTCGTGGAACAGGGCCGCCAGACGAACCACCAGCCGCCGGGGGGCCTGGGCGGTGACGGAGATGGTGTGGCTGAGCACGTCCTTGTGCCGGTGCACGGGGTCCTGCTCCAGTCGCAGGGCCGTCAGTTCCGGTAGGTGCTCATCGGCCCAACCACTGTCCACCAGTTCCCACAGCCCCTCACGGGGATCGTCGCGCAACAGGACCTCGGTGAGGATCTCGGCTGGGCTGGGTTCGGTCATGGGGGGTGTCCGGGGGGTCTCGACGGGCATTGATCTGCGGTGGCCTCCACCACGCTAGGGTCAGCGGAGGACGATCCAGCCTAGGGCTCGATCCCCGCGGCGCCGACCCCATTTGTGGACCCCGGGACCGGTGCGCGGACGGACCGTCGGCCCGGACCCTCGTCCGCCCCACCTCCCCGTCGAACCGTCAGGATCGAAGTTGGCCGATTCCTTCGTCCATCTCCACACCCACACCGAGTACTCGATGCTCGACGGCGCCGCCCGCCTGAGTGAGGTGGTGGCGGCGGCCGCCGCCGACGGTCAGCCTGCGTTGGGCATCACCGATCACGGCAACATGTACGGGGTCCTGGAGTTCTACAAGGAGTGCCGTCGGCAGGGCATAACCCCCGTGCTGGGCACCGAGGCGTACATGGCCCTGGACTCCCGTACCGAACGACCCCGACGTCGGGGCCGCCAGATGGACGATTCCGGTGGGGACACCGACGACGGGGCCAAGCTCTACTACCACCTCACGATGCTGGCCGAGAACGACACCGGCTACCGGAACCTGCTCAAGCTCTCCAGCCTCGCCTTCCTGGAGGGCTACTACTACAAGCCCCGCATGGACTGGGAACTCTTCGAGCGTCACAGCGAGGGGCTCATCGTCACCACCGGCTGTCTCGGCAGCGTGGTGCAACAGCCCCTGATCCGGGGTGACTTCGACACCGCCCTGGAGCGGGCGGCCCGACTCCAGGACATCTTCGGCCGGGACAACATGTTCGTGGAGATGCAGGACCACGACATCCCCGAGCAGAAGCGCTGCAACCCCATGCTGTTGGAGATAGCCCGTCGCCTGAAGGCCCCCCTGCTGGCCACCAACGACCTCCACTACACCCACCAGGACGACGCCGTGTCCCACGACGCCCTGCTCTGTGTGCAGACCGGGTCACTCATGAGCGATCCGGACCGATTCAAGTTCCACGGCGATCAGCACTACCTGAAGTCGGCGGCGGAGATGCGCAACCTCTTCGACGAGATCCCCGAGGCGTGCGACAACAGCCTGTGGATAGCCGAGCGGGCCAACGTCAACATCGAGTTCGGTTCCCCTCAGCTTCCCGATTTCCCCATCCCCGAGGGCTTCGCCGGGGCCGACGAGTACCTGCGGCACCTGACCTTCGAGGGGGCCCGCCGGAGGTGGGGATCCGACCTGCGACCCGAGATCGCCGAACGTCTGGCGTACGAACTGCAGGTCATCTCCGACATGGGGTTCAGTTCCTACTTCCTCATCGTGTGGGACCTGATCCGTCACGCCCGGGAGGTGGGTATCAGGGTCGGACCGGGGCGCGGCTCGGCGGCGGGGTGCGCGGTGGCCTACAGCCTCGCCATCACCGACATCGACCCGATCCGCTACGACCTGCTGTTCGAGCGTTTCCTGAACCCCGGCCGGATCTCCATGCCCGACATCGACATGGACTTCGACGACCGTCGCCGGGACGAGATGATCCGCTACACGGCGGAGAAGTACGGCCGGGACCACACCGCCCAGATCATCACCTTCAGCACCATCAAGGCCCGGGCCGCGGTCCGCGACGCCGCCCGGGTGCTGGGACGTCCCTACGCCGTCGGCGACAAGATCGCCAAGGCCATGCCCCCCGTCGTGATGGGCCGCGACACCCCCCTCTACGCCTGTCTGGAGGAACACGAGAAGTACCGCGACGGGTTCAAGGCCGCGGCCGAACTGCGGGAGATGTACGAATCCGATCCCGACGTGAAGGAGGTCGTCGACGTGGCCCGGGGTTTGGAGGGTCTGCGCCGCCAGGACTCCATCCACGCCGCCGCGGTGGTGATCACCCGGGAACCGCTGACGGAGTACCTGCCGATCCAGCGCAAGCCCGACTCCAAGGCCGGGGCGGCCGGGCTGGAGGCCCCGACGGTCACCCAGTTCGAGATGAACACGGTGGAGGAACTGGGCCTGCTGAAGATGGACTTCCTGGGGTTGCGGAACCTCTCGGTGATCGACGACGCCCTCGAACTGATCCGGGCCGTTCACGGGGTGGAGGTCGACATCGACCACGTCGACCTGGAGGACGCCAGGACCTACGAACTGCTGCAGCGGGGCGACACCATCGGGGTGTTCCAGCTCGAATCGGGACCGATGAGAGCCCTGATCCGGGCCCTGGCCCCCACCGAGTTCGGGGACGTGGCCGCCCTGGTGGCCCTGTACCGGCCGGGGCCGATGTCGGCCAACATGCACAACGACTACGCCGACCGCAAGAACGGTCGCAAGCCGATAGACCTGCTCCACCCCGACCTGGGGGAGATCCTCGGCGACACCTACGGCCTCATGATCTACCAGGAGGCCATGATGCGCACCGCCCAGCGCATCGCCGGCTACACCCTCGCCGAGGCCGACGACCTCCGCAAGGCCTGCGGCAAGAAGAAGCGCGACATGATCGCCAGGCACCGGGTGAAGTTCGTCGAGGGGTGTGTGGCCAACGGCTACCCCGAGCAGCTCGGCACCGACCTGTTCGACATCATCGAGC
Organism: Acidimicrobiia bacterium; assembly: GCA_026983855.1. Classification (GTDB taxonomy): domain Bacteria; phylum Actinomycetota; class Acidimicrobiia; order Acidimicrobiales; family Poriferisodalaceae; genus DRKF01. The sequence continues at coordinate 6,083 of JALSTE010000510.1, read as the reverse complement.
CCTTCGCCGACTACGCCTTCAACAAGAGCCACGCCTACGGCTACGGCTACATCAGCTACCAGACCGCCTACCTGAAGGCGAACTACCCCGTCGAGTACATGGCGGCCCTGCTGACCAGCGTCAAGAACAACCTGGACAAGGCGGCGATCTACCTCAACGACTGCCGTCAGGCCGGGATCAAGGTGCGGGTCCCCGACGTGAACGTCTCCGACGTGGACTTCACCTCCGTGGACGGCACCATCCCCTTCGGACTCTCCGCCGTCCGCAACGTGGGTGAGGGGGTCGTGGCCCCCATCGTGGCCGAGAGACGCCGGAACGGCCCCTATGAGAGCTTCTACGACTTCTGCGAACGGGTTCCCCTCGGCGTTCTCAACAAGCGCAGCATCGAGTCCCTGATCAAGGCCGGGGCGTTCGACTCCCTGGGTCACCCCCGCAAGGGCCTGCTGGAGGTGTTCGAGGCCATAGTCGATCAGATCACCAGCCGCCGGCGGGAGCAGGACATGGGCATCCAGACCCTGTTCGGTGACCTCGGTGGGGATGGCCCCGATCCGGCGTTCGACGAACGGGTTCCCATCCCCGATGAGAATTTCGACTCCCGTACCAAGCTCCGCTTCGAGAAGGAGATGCTGGGCCTGTACGTCTCCAGCCACCCGTTGATGGGCCTCGAGGGCACCCTGCGACGCCGCACCGACACCACCATCGGGGCCCTGGCGGACCTCAAGCCCAATGAGGACGGGAAGATCCCCTACGTCACCGTGGGGGGGGTCATAACGGCCCTGCAACGCAAGTACACCCGCAAGGGAGACCTCATGGCGGTGTTCACCCTGGAGGACCTGCAGAACTCCATCGAGGTCATGGTCTTCCCCCGCACCATGGCCGAGATCGGCCACAAGCTGGACGAGGACCTGGTGGTGGCCCTGAGGGGCCGGGTGGACCTGCGCGACGACGCCCCCAAGTTCATCTGCCAGGACGTCTCGGTGGTCGACGCCGTGGCCGACACCACCCCCCCGGTCCACATCCGACTTCCCGCCGCCATGGTCTCCGACCGCCTGGTGCGGGAGCTCAAGGACACCCTCGAGCGCCATCCCGGCGAGGCCGAGGTGGTACTCCACCTGGACCGCCAGAAGGTACGCCTACCCGACCATTTCCGGGTCGACCCCGGAAACGGCCTGGCCGGTGAACTCCGGGCCCTGCTGGGAGCCGACGCCCTGGTCCAACTGGCCGAACCGGCCTGAAAAACCCCCGGCTCCGTCAGGACCCATCCCGCAACGACCGGGGGGCGGCCGGGTATCCGACCCGGCCACGATGAGGGACAGGACCGGTCCGACAGCAGGTGACCGTCGTGTGGAGATCACGACCGCCGCGAGGAGGACCAGGTGAGGGATCGAACCGCGCCGGGCGCCTGTGGGACGCGCTCGTGACGGCGAAAACAGCCCGGTCCGGGCCCGCGACAGATCACCACGCCAGGGACGTTCTCGGAGTCGGGCTCAACCGGCTTCGACGACGGTGCCATAGCGCTGTTGAGCCGCCTGGGGTGAGGTACCGAGAAGTTCGCCGATGCGTTTCCAGGAGATGCCCTTGGCCCGGGCGGCGATGACGGCGTCGACGATCTGCCGCTCCCCGCGGGCCCGGGCGAGGGCGGCTCGTTCGAGCAGATACTCCTCAACCGGACGCTCGTCACCGGGGGCGGGTTCGTAGTCCTCGAAGCGCTGCGCCAGTTCATCGGCGTGATCGAGGATCTCCTGGATGGAACGGGGCATGTCAGGTCTCCAGATACTTGGGGCGGGCCGCCATGGCGTGAACGATGAACTCAATGCCCTCGGCTTCGGCAACCCCGATTTCGAGAAGTCGAGCGGCCGGGTCGGGGCCAATGATCATGGTGAGATCGTCGAATTCGAAGATCCGGATCGGGTGTCGGTACGCGTGCAGGATGTCGTCATCGTCGACGCCGTGCCGGCGGGCACTGTCCAGGATCACCGGATCCACGTCCATCAACTTACCTTGATGGAGGGTCAGGTCGCCGGTATCTCACCCGGCAGCATCGATCCCAGTCCGAGATCCCGGCTCCCGAGGGCGGCCGGCGAACCCGCCGCAACCCCACCGGGCCCCCCTGATCAGGCCAGGGGTGGGAAGTTCACGACGAAGCGGGCCCCCTCACCGAAGGTGGGGTCGAGACGTACCCGTCCCCCGTGGGCGGTGACTATGGCCTTGACGATCGACAGGCCCAGGCCGCTGCCCCCCGAGTCACGGGCCCGCGAGTCGTCCAGACGGGTGAACCTCTCGAAGATCAGGTCCCGGGCCTCGACGGGGACCCCGGGACCGTCGTCGGTGACCGTCAGCTCCACACCGTCGGCCCGCTCGGCCAGGGTTATCCAGATGTGGGAGTCAGCGTGCCTGGCGGCGTTGGTGATCAGGTTGGCCACCGCCCGGCGCAGCTCATCGGGGTCGCCGGCGACCTGGGCGGCACTGACCCCCGAGAGATCCAGTTCGACCCCCTCGGGACGGTCGATCCGACGGGCCTCCTCCAGTACCAGGTCATCGAGGTCCACGGGCCGGGTGCGGTCGGTTGACTCGGGGGCCTCACCCCGGGCCACGGCCAGCAGGGCCTCGACGAGATTCTGCATGCGTACCGTTTCGTGGAGGACCTCCCTCTCACTGGACTGCCAGTCGACCTCGTCGGGATGGGCCAGGTCGACCTCTATCTGGGTACGGATGGAGGCCAGGGGGCTCCGGAGCTCGTGGGAGGCGTCGGAGACGAAACGGGCCTGACGGTCCGCCGACTCGGCCAGTCGGTCGAGCATCCGGTTCATGGTGATCGCCAGCCGCTCGAGCTCCACGGCGGAGTCGGGCACGGTGACCCGACGGTCCAGGTCCGAGGCCGATATCTCATCCACGTCCCGGCGAATCTCGTCCACCGAGCGCAGGGCCCGGCCCGCCACCAGCCAGGTGAGCCATCCCAGGAACACCACCAGGGCCGGTACCCCGGCCACGAAGATTCGGTCCACGGAAGCCACCGACTCGTCGACCTCCCTCAGGGGTCGGGCCACGATGAGGGTCAGGGGTCCGGTGGGGGTGTCGAAGCTCCGGGACGTGGCCCTGAGCTTCTCCCCCCCGAGGGTGGCCGTGACGTGTCGGCCCAGGTCATCGGGAAGATCGACGATGGGGGCGGCGGTTCCGCCGGTGACGTTGGAGGAGAGGACCCTCCCGGATTCGTCGACGATCTGGACCGACGAGCCGGCCAGGACCACACCCAGAACGGCCTGCAGGACCTCGCCCTCGTCACTGTCCTGGTCACTGACCAGGTTCACCGCCACGGCGATGTCGTCGAGGGACTTGTCCAGGGTGGAGTCGACCGAGGCCACCAACCTCCTCTCCTGCACTATGTGCATCGAGAACGCGGCCACCGTCAGGACCACGGCCATCACCAGGGCGGCACCGATGGCGATTCTGACCCGGAGGCTGCGCAGCACGGCGTTACGCCCTATCCCTCGGCCGCTTCCATGCGGTAGCCGGCGCCTCTGACGGTGGTGATCGAACGGGCCCCGAAGGGTTCGTCGATCTTCTTGCGGATCCGCCTGATGTACACCTCGACGATGTTGGGATCGCCCTCGAAACCCATGTCCCACACGTTGTCCAGGATCTCCTGCTTGGAGACGATCGTCCCCTTGCGCCTCATGAGGAACCCCAGTACCGCCACCTCCCTGGCGGTGAGGGGAATCTCGACCTCGCCCCGGTGACAACGGTGGGACACCGGGTCCAGGCTCAGGTCCCCGATCGAGTACGGGTCACCCTCACCACGGCTGCCCCGGCGCAAGAGGGCCCGCAGTCGGGCCACCAGGACCACGAACGAGAAGGGCTTGGTGAGGTAGTCGTCAGCACCGGTGTCGAGCCCCTCGGCCTCGTCGAATTCCCCGGCCTTGGCGGTCAGCATCAGTATCGGGATCCAGTTCTTCTCCGCCCGGAGTTCGCGGCACACCTCGTAGCCGTTCTTCCCCGGCAGCATGATGTCCAGGATCATGGCGTCATAGGAACCCTCGCGCACCATCCACAGACCCTCGGCCCCGTCGCCCACGAGATCCACCTCGAAACCCTCGGCCCGAAGGCCGCGTTGCAGGGCCCGGCCCAGGTTCGTCTCGTCCTCGACTACCAGAATTCTCATCCGCGCACGCGATCCGATCCGTGATCGATGGTCCCGGTGGGGTCACCCGGTGGATGGCCCCACGCCCCCCGAGGATCCCACGTGTCGCTGAACCCCGTCTGACAGGGATCCGTTCACCCCATTCTGAACAGGAATTCAGCCAGTCAGATTGAGGTCAGGTCGTCCCGGCAGGATGTCACCCATCAGAACGAGGACCGGACCACAGATGCCAACCCACACCATCGAGAGACCGGACCAGAGGATCACCCGTGGAGCGATCGGAGAGCCTCCGCCCCGAGGCCCAGCCCAGAAGCCCGCTCGCTCCACAGATGGGGGCCTCCCGAATGCACCTTCGGGAGGCCCCCGGGTGAACAAGCCCCGCCCGGGCCCACTCACCCATCTCGACTTCCTCGCCTTCCTGGCCGTGAACATCGTGGTCATCGGCGGGATGTGGTTGAGGCACGGAGGTCTCGGCCAGAGCACCGATCCCGGGGGCTGGTTCATCGCCACCGGCCAGCTGGCCGCCCTCTACGGCACCTTCGCCATCCTGGTGCAGATCGCACTCATCTCCCGGGCCCCGTGGTTGGAGCGCCGCTACGGGATGGACGAACTGAACTACCTGCACCGCTGGACCGGGTTCTTCGCCGTGACCCTGCTGGTGGCCCACGCCGGGCTCACCACCTGGGGTTACGCCGACTCCAACGGGGTCGACATCATCGGCCAGACCTGGGACTTCATCACCCACTGGCCCGACGTCCTGGCCGCCATCGTGGGACTGGTGATGTTCCTGGCCGTGGCCGTCACCTCGATGAAGGCCGCCCGCCGGGCCCTGGACTACGAGACCTGGTGGTTCATCCACCTCTACGCCTACCTGGCGGTGATCCTGTCCTTCGCCCACCAGATCGCCGTGGGTCCCGACTTCACCTCCGACCGGGTGGCCCGCATCTACTGGGCCCTCCTCTACGGGCTGACCGCGATCCTGGTCCTGGGATTCCGCTGGATCACCCCCATCGTCAACGCCTTCCGGTTCCGCCTGCGGGTGGCCGAGGTCGTGCACCACTCCCCCGACGTCGTCTCCGTCATCCTCAGGGGTCGCCACCTGGAGCGGATGGAGGTCGAGTCCGGGCAGTTCTTCCTGCTGCGGTTCCTCACCCGGGACCGCTGGTGGAAGGCCCATCCCATCTCCCTCTCGGCCGCCCCCGACGGTAGGTCGCTCAGGTTCACGATCAAGGCCCTGGGTGATGACACCACGGCCCTGCAGTTCGTGCGGCCGGGAACCCGGGTGATGGCCGAGGGGCCCTACGGGACCTTCACCGCCGACAGGGCGAGGGCCCGCCGTCTGGTGCTCATCGGCGGGGGTATCGGCATCACCCCGCTGAGGGCGATGTACGAGGATCTCGACCGCCGCCCCGGTGAGGTGGATCTGCTGTACCGGGCCCGGAACCGCGACCAGGCGATATTCGCCGATGAGCTGGCCCGGATAAGCAGCAAGAGGGGCTTCGGATTGCACTTCTCCTTCAGCCGTCCCGACGGAAAGCGTCGCCGGAACAACCCCTTCAGCCCCGTGCACCTCAAGCGGCTGATCCCCGACATCGCCCAGCGGGACATCTACATCTGCGGCCCCTCGGCCCTGGTCAGCGCCGCCACCAACGGTCTCCGCAAGGCGGGGGTGCCCCGCCACCAGATCCACGCCGAGAGGTTCGGCTACTGATGGCACAGCACTTCTCCCCGTCCACTTCCTCCCACCACTTCCCCGAAGAACTCACAGAGATGGGTTGTCACCGATGAACCGAGCCCTGCCCACCGTCGCCATGACCGCCGCCGGACTGGCCCTGCTGGCCAACTTCCAGACCTCCGATCCCGCCGTCAAGCTCGGATCGGCCATGCCCGCCACCCAATTGGCCTCGGCCAGTTCACCCGCGCCGACCTCGGGTTCCCCCGGGGG
>JALSTE010000509.1 GCA_026983855.1 Acidimicrobiia bacterium | reverse complement strand
TGTGCCAGAAGGAGATCAATAGATACGAACAGGCCCCCACCCCCTCCCAGCCGAGGAAGGTGAGCACCAGGTTGTTGCCCAGAACCAGCATGAGCATGGAGAACACAAAGAGATTCAGGTACACGAAGAACTTGGAGAACTTCGGGTCCCCGTGCATGTATCCGACCGAGTACAGGTGGATCAGACTGGACACGAAGGTGACGAACAGGGCCATGGTCAGGGCCAGGGGATCCACCAGGAATCCGGCCTCGACCCGGAGGTGACCGGCGGGCAACCACTCGAAAAGTACCTTCTGGAACACCCGGTTCTCGGCGTCGCGTCCCAACAGCGACAGGTACACCGCCACGGTCACCAGAAAAGAGGCCGAGGTGAAGGCGGTGGCCACCCACCCGGCCCGGGGCTCTCCCAGGCGGGACCCGAAGGCGACCAGGATCAGGAAACCGGCGAGGGGCAGCGCGGGCACCAGCCAGATCAGATCAAGCATCGGCCGGTCCCCTCTTGCCGATTCGCGGACCGGAGCGGGTGGACGTGCGCCACACGGACATCTCCCACTATCCCTTCAGCAGATTCAGGTCGTCGGCGGTCACGTCCGGACGGCGCCTCATGATGGAAACGATCAGGCCCAGGCCCACCACCACCTCGGCGGCGGCGACGACCAGAACGAAGAACACGACCGTCTGACCGGCGATGTCGCCCAGCCGACGGGAGAAGGCCACGAACGTGAGGTTCACACCGTTGAGCATCAACTCCACGCACATGAGCATCACCAACGGGTTCCGACGGATCAGCAGGCCGACCCCGCCGATGATGAACAGCAGGGCGCCCAGGACCAGGTACCAACCGGTGGTCACGTCCATCAGCTCTCCTCCCCCGTTGAATCAGAGGGATCGGGCTCCGCGGCGGGGAGTTCCTCCCAGGCCGAGCGGCGGGCCAGAACGACCGCTCCTATCACGGCGATCACCAGCAGGACCGAGGTCAGCTCGAATGCGTACACGTAGTCACTGAACAGCGAGCGGGCCAGAGAGGTTATGTCGGGTGTTCCCGCCACGAGGGGCCCTCCTGGGGATTCACCGGTGACGGGCTGATCGACGGCGACGATCAGGGTTCCGAGCAGGGCCAGGGAGCCAACGCCGAAGACGGTGGCGGCGATCACCTGACTGCGCAGGGACCCCAGGCTGAGGCTCTTGTGGCTGTCGACCCCCAACAGCATGATCACGAACAGGAACAGCACCACGATGGCCCCGGCATAGACGATCACCTGCACCGCCGCCAGGAAGTGGGCCTCCTGCTGTACGAAGAGGACCGCTATCCCGAACAGGGTCATGACCAGCATCAGGGCCGAATGCACCGGGTTGCGGGCCAGGATCACGCCCAGGGCACCGGTCAGGCACACGAGGGCGGCTACCGCGAAGACGGCCAGGTCGATCACCGGCCGGCCTCCGGCTCGTTCTCGACGTCGCCGTCGAGCTCCTCGGATCCCGTCTGGCCCCTCTCGGGGGAGCGCACACCGTGTCCGAGATCACCGGACCAGCCGACCCGCCCCTCGAACGCGGCCGCCCCGGAAGGGGCGGTGGCCCTCATCCAGCCCGAGAGGTGCTCGTCCTCGCCCTCCATCCACAGTTCCCACGGCTGGTGCCGGGGACGACCCTCGTCATCCACGACCAGTTCATCCTTGGTGTAAATGGCGTCATCCCGATTAGTGAAGGAGAACTCCAGGATCTTGGACTCGGTGATGGCCTCGGTGGGGCAGGCCTCGACGCAGAGGTCGCAGTGGATGCACCTCAGGTAGTTGATCTCGTATACGAAGCCGTACCTCTCCCCCGGGGACACCGGATCGGCGAGGGGATTGTCGGCTCCCCGCACGTGAATGCACTTGGCGGGACACACACCGGCGCACAACTCGCAGCCGATGCACTTCTCCATGCCGTCCTCATGACGGTTGAGCACGTGGCGACCGTGGAACCGAACCGGTTTGGGCCTCTTCTCGGCCGGGAACTCAGTGGTGACCCGGTCCTCGAAGAGGCGGGCGAAGGTGACCTTGAAGCCATTCAGGTAGCCCATCAGCGGGACCTCTCCCTCTCCTCTTGGAGGGCCTGATCACGCTCATAGGCCCGGTCACCGGCCCCGAGGGCGGCGGTGAACAGCAGGAAACAGGCCCCCGCCGCCAGGATTCCGACGATGATGGCGATCACCGGATCGATGGTGCCCTCGTCCACCTGCAGGATCGTGGCCCGCACCAGGAGCCATCCCAGGGCCAGGGGGATCAGCACCTTCCAGCCCAGGTTCATGAGCTGGTCGTAACGGAGGCGGGGCAGGGTGGCCCGGAACCAGATGAACATGGCCAGGAACACCAGCACCTTGGCGAAGAACCACACGGTGGGCCAGAACCAGGTCATGCCGAACAGGACCGGGCCCGCCGGACCCCCGAAGAAGAGGGTCACCATGATCGCCGACATCGTGACCACGTTCATGAACTCGGCCAGGAAGAACAGGGCGAACCGGATGGAGGAGTACTCGGTGTGGAACCCTCCCACCAGCTCCTGCTCGGCCTCCACCAGGTCGAAGGGGGGACGATTCATCTCGGCGGTGGCCGCGATGAGGAAGATCACGAAGGGCACTATCCCCGCCGAGAGCACGTACCACGTACGCACCCCGCCGGCCTGTCCGGCGGTGATGTCGTGGGTGGACAGCGAACCCGCCAGCATCACGACCGCCACCACCGACATCCCCAGGGCGGCCTCATAGGAGATGGCCTGGGCCGACGCCCGGACCGATCCCAGGAGGGGGTACTTGGATCCCGAGGACCAGCCCGCCAGCATCACCCCGTACACGGCGATGGATGACACGGCCAGCAGGAGCAGGATCCCGATGGGGGGATCGGCCACCTGAAGGTACGTGACCTTGCCGAACAGGGTCACGGTACCCGTCTCGCCCCCACCGTCACGGAACACACCGCCGATCGGGACGATGGAGAAGGCCAGGAAGGCGGTCACGGCGGAGATGTACGGGGCGAGGCGGAACACCAGGGGGTCGGCGTTGGCCGGGCGGAGATCCTCCTTGAAGAAGAACTTCACCCCGTCGGCGAAGGTCTGGAGGATCCCCCAGGGGCCGGCGACATTGGGGCCTATGCGGTTCTGCATGTCGGCGATGAACTTGCGTTCGAACCACACCATGAACATGGTGGCGACCAACAGGAGGGCGAAGGCCACCACGACCTTCACCCCCATGACCGCGAAGTCACCCCAGTCGACCCCGTTTCGGAACAGCGGATCACCCAGCATCGGCTCTCCTCCCGGCCTCGGTCCCGGCGCCCATCACAGTGTCTCCACCCTCACCTCGGTGACCAGCGCACCCAGTTCGATCAGTTCGGAGGCCGCCGGACCCGGGGCGTTGAAGGCCATGGACACGACCCCACGGGGAATCCTGTCGTCGGCGCTCACGGCGGCGATGATCCGCTTCCGGGGTGACACGAGGGCCAGTCGATCGCCCTCGACGATCCCCAACCGGTCGAGTTCCCGGGGGTTCAGCCGGACCCGTGACTCATCGGCCAGTCCGGCCAGGGAGGGTGAGTTGGCGGTCATGGTGGCCCGGTCGTACAACCGCCGGGAGGACACCAGACGCAGGGCGTAGGCGTCGACGGGCGGAGAGGCCACGTCGGCGGGCGGATCCCACTGAAGTCCGCCCTCGTCACCGGGAACACACAGAATCCCGTCCTGGGCCTCGGGGGACTCGATGCGATCGACCGGACAGTCGGAGAACATCGGGACCTCGGCCGATATCTCCGCCCATATCTGGCGGCTGTCGGCGAACCCGAGATCCGTTCCCAGACGGTCGGCCAGCTCCGCCGCGATCATCCAGTCGGGCCGGGCCGTCCCCGGTGGGGTCACCTTGGGCCCGAGGCGGCTGACACGTCCCTCGAGATTGGTGGTGGTACCCGACTTCTCCCCGGGCCCGGCGGCCGGGAGAACAATGTGGGCCCGGCGGGCCGAGGCGGTCAGATGGGTGTCGATGGCCACCACGGTCCCCGACCCGGCCAGGGCCCGTTCGGCCAGGTCCCGATCGGGTACGTCGGCCAGGGGATCGGCCCCCAGCAGAATCAACACGGCTATCCGTCCGGCGGCGGCCGCGTTCAGGATGCCGGCGGCGTCCAGGCCGGGTTCGATCGGGGTCGTCGGATCGGAACCGGATGGGTCCCCACCCGGCGGGTCGAGCGACGACAGGGCCCGGGCCCCGGGCAGGATGCCGGGGCTGAGACCCATCTGCAGGGCCCCCATCACGTTGCCCCGGCGAAGGGCGGGCAGGAAGGTGGCGTGGGGAAGGGCCTCGCGTATGCGGGCCACGGCCGCCTCCACGTCCCCCCCGGATCCGGCCAGGGAGCCCCTACCCACCACGACCACGACCGAACCGGATCCCGCCGACCCACCGTCGGTGGCCAGATACTCCGCCACCGATTCCGCCAGGGCGCCGGGCAGATGGCGGACACTGAGACAGTGGGGGGACAGCGAGGTCTCCACCGGGGAGAACTCGACCATGGCCACCTTGTCCTCCACCACGGCGTGACGCAGGCGGAGATAGAGGACCGGCAGCTCTTCCTTGGGATCGACACCCAGGGTGATGATGGTGTCGGCGGAGCAGGTCTCGTCGATCGTGGCCCGGGGCAGGGTGAGCAACATCTCCGCCGACAGGCCGTCGGCGAGCTGGCAGTCCACGTTGTCGGTGCCGATCACGCCACGGGCCAGCTTCGCCCAGGCGTAGGCGTCCTCGTTGGTGAGGCGGGCCCCGCCCAGCACCGCCACCGAGGAGGCGCCGTGGGCCTCGATCGCGTCCCGGAGGGCCGACGCGGCGGCGGCCATGGCCGCCGGCCAGGTGGCCTCGACCGGCTCGGAATCAGCACCACCCCTCATGAGTGGGCTGGTGACCCGCTCGGGGGAACGGGCCGATTCGTAGTCAAAGCGACCCCGGTCGCAGAGCCAACCGTGGTTCACGGGGTCTATGTCCACCCCGAGTCTCCTCACGATCTGGTCTCCGGAGGACTGTACGGCCGTGCGGCAACCGACCGCGCAGGTGGTGCAGGTCGACTCGACCTGATCGAGGTCCCAGGGACGGGCCCGAAACCGGTAGGGGGATGCGGTCAGGGCCCCCACCGGGCAGATCTGCACGGTGTTGCCCGAGAAGTAGGAGCTGAAGGGATCGTCGGGGAAGGTCTGCACCTGGGTGCGGTTACCCCTCTCGGTGAACGAGATGAGGGGGTCACCGGCCACCTCCCGGGCGAAACGGGTGCAGCGGTCACACAGGATGCAGCGCTCGCGGTCCAGATTCACCAGGTCGCTGACCGGAATCGGCTTCTCGTAGTGCCTCTTCTCCTCCACGAACCGGGACTCGCCGGGTCCGTAGGCCACCGCCTGGTCCTGCAGGGGGCACTCCCCACCCTTGTCGCACACCGGACAGTCCAGGGGGTGATTGATCAGCAACAGTTCGAGGATCCCCTCCTGGGCCCTCTTGGTGGTCTCACTCTCGGTGTCCACGACCATGCCCTCGGACACCGGAACCATGCAGGACGGCTGGAGACCCGGACCCCTTCCGCTGTCGACCTCCACCAGGCACATACGGCACATACCCACCGGTGACATCCGGGAGTGGTAGCAGAAGTGCGGAATGTAGGTTCCGGCCCGCTCGGCCGCGGCGATCAGCAGTTCGCCCTTGCGGGCGGTGAACTGCCTCCCGTCGATGGTGATGTTCACCCCGTCGTCGCTTCGCTTCTCCGGTTGATCAGACACGGGACTCCCTTCCCGGCGAGGGGACCACCACACCCTCGTCCCGCCGGACCCGGGCCTCGAACTCCTCGGGGAACAGGGTGAGAGCGGAGTTGACCGGGGCGTAGGCCGAGGGTCCGACGAAACAGATGGTGTTCATCCGGTAGGGGAAGGGAACCGCCTCCAGTCCCCGGCTCGAGTCGGCGGCGTGGGGGAAGTCCCCCGGGCATATGTTGCGGCCCACCTCCAGCAGCATCTCGAGATCCCGTTCAGTGCCGACACCGTCGACGATCCGGGTCATGATCCGCTCCAGCCAGGTACCGCCCTCGCGACACGGGGTGCACTTGCCACAGGACTCGTGGGCGTAGAAATGGGTGAGCGACAGTGCCGCCCGGGGAATATCGGTGGTCTCGTCCATCACGATCACCGCCCCCGAACCGAGCATGGAACCGGCGGCACTGGCCTGACGACCCTCGAAGGGGATGTCGAGCTGTTCGGGGAGGAACCACGGGGCCGACCCCCCACCGGGAACGAAGGCCTTGAGTTCACGGTCCTCGCGGATGCCCCCGCACATGTCCTCGCCGTAGATGAGATCCCGGAAGGTGGTGCTTCCGTTCACGATCTCGTACACCCCGGGGCGCTTGACGTGACCCGACACCGCCACCATGCGGGTTCCCGGGGAACTCTCGGTGCCTATGGCCCGGTAGGCCTCGGCACCGTTGTTCATGATCCACGGCATGTTCGAGAGGGTCTCGACGTTGTTGACGATCGTCGGTTGTCCGTAGAGACCGATGGCGGCGGGAAAGTAGGGGGGCTTGAGCCGTGGCATTCCCCTCTTGCCCTCGAGGCTCTCGATGAGGGCGGTCTCCTCGCCCACGACGTAGGCCCCCGCCCCCCAGTGGAGGACGACATCGACGGAGAAGTCGGTGCCCATGATGTTGCGGCCCACGTAGCCGGCGGCGTAGGCCTCGTTGAGGGCGTTGGCGATCCGTTCCTGGGCCAGGGCCATCTCACCCCGGACGTAGAGGAAGCACTGGGAGAGCCCCACCGCGTAGCAGGCTATGAGCGCCCCCTCGATCAGTTGGTGGGGGTCCAGCTCCATGAGGAGCCGGTCCTTGTAGGTTCCCGGCTCGCTCTCGTCGCCGTTGACCACCAGGTACCGGGGCCAGACACCCTCGGGGCAGAACCCCCACTTGACCCCGGCGGGGAATCCGGCTCCACCACGACCCAGAACGGTGGCCTCGCGGATGATCGAGTGGACCTCCCCGGGGCTGGAATCCAGGGCCCGGCGTAGACCCTCATAGCCGCCGAGCTCCTCATAGCGGGACAGGACATGGGCCTCGGGATCGTCGAAATGGGCGGTGACGATCCTGGGACCGTCGCCGGCCACGAAACCGGCGGCGTGGGGGATGGTGGTTCCTCGGAGGGTCACTTCTGCTCCTCGGCGTCCGGTGGGGGCATCCATGCCGGTGGTCCCTGGTCGGAGGTCGGTGAGGAGGGCCCGGCGGCCCGCTCGGCGGGTATGTGCTGACGGCTCAGGGAGAGGACTCCGTGGCGGGGGACACCACCGGCGTCGGGATTCCCCGGGTCGGGCCCCTCACCCCGGTCGGCCTCCGAACGCAGTTCGTCCACCAAGATGTCGAAGTCCTCGGGGGTGACCCGGTAGCGGTGCCGGTAGTTCACCTGGAGGCAGGGGGCCTCGGTGCATGCCGCCTGGCACTCGGCCACGGCCAGGGTGAACAGTCCATCGGGGGTGGTGTCACCCGATGTGATGCCCAGCTTGCGTTCAGCGTGGTGAATCAACTCCCCGGCCCCCATGAGCTGACACGACAGGGTCCCGCAGATGTTGATCAGGAACCGGCCGACCGGCCGACGCTTGAACATCTCGTAGAAGCTGCAGGTGCCGAGGACCTCGGCGGGGGTCACCCCCACCAGCTCGGCGATCTGACGCATGGCATCCTCGGTCACCCAACCGTCCTGCTCCTGGGCCAGGTGAAGCAGGGGGATCATCGCCGACCTCTTCACGGGGTAACGGTCGATGATCTCGTGGGCGAGATCCAGATTGGCCGGGGTGAAGTGATCGGTCATCGGGTCACCACCCCGAACGGATCAGCCGGACGCAGGATCATCGGTCCACCTCGCCCATGATGGGGTCAACGGAGGAGATGATGGCCACGGCGTCGGCGATCATGCCTCCGGTGAGCATGTGGGGGACGGTCTGGAGGTTCACGAAACTCGGGGCCCTGATGTGCATGCGGAGGGGCTTGGGGGATCCGTCGGAGACGATGTAGCAACCCAGCTCCCCCCGGGGTGACTCCACCGCGGCGTAGGCCTCACCCTCGGGCACGTGGAAACCCTCGGTGAAGATCTTGAAGTGGTGGATCAGGGCCTCCATGGACTCATCGATACGGGCCCGCGGTGGAGGCGTGACCTTGGGGTCCTGGGTGCGGTAGTCCCCCGAGGGCATGAGTTCCAGACACTGCTCGACGATCCTCATCGACTCCCGGATCTCGTTGAGGCGAATGGCGTAGCGGTCGAAGGTGTCGCCGTAGGTACCCACCACCACGTCGAAGTCGACCTGGTCGTAGGCCAGGTAGGGTTCGTCACGCCGGAGATCCCACGCAGCTCCGGTGGATCGCAGTATGGGGCCGGTCGCGCCCAGGGCCACGGCCTCGGGGGTGGTGATGAGTCCCACTCCCTGGGTGCGGTCCCGCCAGATGGGCTGGCCGGTCATGAGGGTGTCGAACTCCTCCAACCTCTTCGGCAGGGCCACCAGGATGCGGGCCACCCCGTCCTCCCAGCCATCGGGGAGGTCGGCGGCCACCCCTCCGGGCCGAATGTAGTTGTGGTTCATCCGCAGCCCGGTGACCGTCTCGAAGAACCGGAGGATCTCCTCGCGCTCCTTCCAGCCGTAGAGCATCATCCCCACCGCCCCCAGGTCCATGCCGTTGGAGGCCAGGAACAGCAGATGGGACGCCATGCGGTTGAGCTCGGTCATCATCATCCGGATCCATGTGGCCCGTTCGGGGATCTCGATGCCGAGGAGCTCCTCGACGGCCAGGGAGAAGGCCAACTCGTTGAACAGCGGTGACGCGTAGTCCATCCGGGTGACGTTGGTCGCCCCCTGGACGTAGGTGAGGCTCTCCGCCGTCTTCTCCATGCCGGTGTGTAGATATCCGATGATGGGCTTGGACCTCAGAACGTTCTCACCGTTGAGTTCCAGCAGGATCCGCAGCACACCGTGGGTGCTGGGATGCTGGGGCCCCATGTTCATGATCATGGTCTCGTCCTCGGGGTCGATGACCCCCTCGACGACCTCGGCCTCGGCCTCGGACATCCGCAGGACGGACTCCCCCGCCGCCAGGCGGGCGGACACCTCCCGGGAGGCGATGCTCATCGGTCACCTCCCTGGACGGGATTCTTGAACTGCACCGGGATGCGACCCAGCGAGAAGTCCTTGCGCAGGGGATGGCCCTCCCAGTCCTCGGGTAGCAGGATCCGGGTCAGGTCCGGATGACCCTCGAACACGACCCCGAACATGTCGTAGGTCTCACGTTCCATGGCCTCGGTTCCGGGGTGCAGCCCGGTGAGGGTCGGTAGCCGGGGGTCGTTCTCGGGCAACTGGACCCGGACCCGGACCCGACGGTGACCCTCCAGGTCGAGCAGGTTCACGACCACCTCGAAACGCCCGGCGGCCACCCCCTCGGGGAGTTTCCGGTCCGGATGGCCCAGATAGTCGACCCCGAGAAGATCGACGCACATGACGTAACCCTCGTCGTAGAGGCGCTCGATCAGGTCGAGGTACCCCTCAGCGGTGGGGTGAAGCGCCAGTTGGCGGCCCTCACCGCTGCTGGGCACCCCGTGGTCGGGCACCCCTGAGGAGGATTCGGCGGCCACCTCGTCGGGGACCACCTGCGGCTCCTCGGTCATCGACCACCACCGGGGCGTACGGCCACCGGTGTGGGGCCCGGTTCGATCTCCAGGTGGATGCCGGCCCCGGCCCCCGCCCGGTCCCGCCGACGGGTGAGTTCACCGGTACGGATGAGTTCGTGCACGGTGAGAATGGCGTGCAGCAGGGTCTCGGGCCCGGGGGGACAACCGGGGGCGTAGACGTCCACGGGTACCACCTGATCCACACCCTGCACGATGGCGTAGTTGTTGAACATTCCCCCACTGGAGGCGCACACGCCCATGGAGATGACCCACTTGGGTTCCATCATCTGGTCGTAGATGGTCCTGAGCACCGGTGCCATCTTCTGGGAGACCCGACCGGCCACGATCATCAGGTCGGCCTGACGGGGCGAGGCCCGGAAGGTCTCCATTCCGAAGCGGGCCAGGTCGTAGTGGGCGGCTCCGGTGGCCATCATCTCTATGGCGCAACAGGCCAGCCCGAAGGTGGCCGGCATCAGTGACCGCCGGCGGGCCCACTTGACCAACTCCTCGATGTTTGAGGTGAGGAAGTTGTGATTGAGGCTCTCGAGCCCGTCGGCCATCCCGACCCTGGAACGCCAGTCGCTCATGAGATGGTCCCCGTCGGCTCGGTCGATTCCTCCCAGGGGGGGTCCTCATCGACACCGGGGCCATCCTGCTGCGGCATCATTCC
>JALSTE010000508.1 GCA_026983855.1 Acidimicrobiia bacterium | reverse complement strand
CGCCGGGGTCTCCCGTCCCCCGGGGTGTCCCACGGGTGGCGGTGGTTTCCCCGGGGTGGCCCGCCGGTGGTGGGGCTGACAGGATGGCGGGCGGCACAGGGGACCACGGCTCCATCAGGGGGAAGCGCACATGAACCAACACCGGCCCGACGGCACGGAACCATCGAAGGACTCCCCGGGCTCCCCGGACACCGCCCCCGAAGCGGCTGACGGGGGCGGGACGACCACCGCCTACCGGACCTGCCCGCTGTGCGAGGCGGGTTGCGGCCTGGAGGTGACCCTGGTCGATGGCCGGGTGAAGCGGATTCGCGGGGACCGCCTGGACGTGGCCTCGAGGGGCTACATCTGCCCCAAGGGGTCGACCCTCAAGGACCTCCACCAGGACCCCGACTGGCTGCGTCGCCCTCTCGTGCGGGAGGGTGGGGAGCTGGTGGAGACCGACTGGGAGACGGCCTTCGAGCGGGTCCGGGAGGGGTTGGGCCGGATCATCGCCGAGCACGGCAAGGACGCGGTCGGGATCTACCTGGGCAATCCCGGAGCCCACTCCCTGGCCCCGATGATGTACAGCCGAGCGGTGATCACCTCCCTGGGTACGGGCAACAGGTTCTCGGCCAGCACCGTCGACCAGCGACCCAAGGAGATCTCGGCCTCCCTGATGTTCGGATCGGTGGCGGTGCCCGTTCCCGACCTGGACCGCACCGATCTGCTGGTGATGCTGGGTGCCAACCCCCATGCATCGAACGGTTCGCTGTGCACCGCCCCCAATTTCAAGGGGCGCATCGAGGCCATCCGGAGCCGGGGGGGCACGGTCGTGGTCGTCGATCCCCGACTGAGTGAGACGGCCATGAGGGCCGACCTCCACCTGGCGATCCGCCCCGGCACCGACGCCCACCTGCTGGCGGCGCTGGCCCGGCTCCTGCTGAAGGGCGACCACGTGGGTGACCTGGCCGGGCACTGCGCCGGACTCGGGGAGCTGCCGGGGCTGCTGGCCCCCTTCACCCCCGAGGCGGCGGCCACGGTGACCGGTCTCGACCCGGCCCAGATCGTGGATCTGGCCGGTCGCCTCGCCCGCACCCCCCGGGCGGCGGTGTACGGCCGTATCGGCACCTGCACCCAGGAGTTCGGGACCCTCGCCTCGTGGCTGGTCGACGTGGTCAACATCCTGGCCGGCAACCTCGATGTCGTGGGCGGGGCCATGTTCGCCAAGGGGGCCGTGGGTCAGCCCTCCACCAAGGGTGAGCCCGGGCGGGGACGTGGTTTCCGCATGAACCGGGTCCGTTCGCGTGTGTCGGGGGTGGGGGAGACCCTGGGCGAGTTCCCGGTGGCGGTCATGGCCGAGGAGATCGAGACCCCCGGTGAGGGCCAGATCAGGGCCATGGTCACCATCGCCGGCAATCCCGTGTCGTCGGCCCCGAACGCGGCCCGCATCGACGCCGCCCTGGCCTCCCTCGACTTCATGGTCTGCGTGGACCCCTACGTGAACGAGACCACCCGTCACGCCGACGTGATCCTGCCCCCTCCGTCATCCCTGCAGAAGGGTCACTACGATCTGGCCCTGCTCAATTTCGCCGTGCACAACGTGGCCAACTACTCCCCTCCCGTCCTACCCCTGGAGGAGGGCCAGATGGCGGAGTGGGAGATCCTGTGCCGCCTGGCCCTGGCCGCCGCCGGCCAGGGGCCCGAGGTGGGACCCGAGGCGATCGACGACATGATGATCTCGGGACTGTTGGCCTCGGCCGTGAGGGACGTGTCCTCCCCCGTGCACGGTCGCGATCCGGCGGAGTTGCTGGAGGCCCTGGGTGGGCGCCGGGGCCCCGAACGGATGCTCGACGCCATGCTGCGCAGCGGTCCCTACGGCGACGGGTTCGGAACCCGTCCCGATGGACTCAGTCTCGACGTTCTGCTGGCCAATCCCCACGGGGTCGATCTGGGGGAACTGGAGCCGGGCCGGATCCCCGAGCTGTTGCGAACCCCGTCGGGAAAGATCGAGATGGCGCCCGAACCCCTGGTGGAGGACATGTCCCGGCTGGTGGACTCCCTGGGCCGACCGTGGGACGAGCAGATGGTGCTGGTCGGTCGCCGGCACGTCAGGTCCAACAACTCCTGGATGCACAACGTCAGGGTCCTGACCAAGGGCCGTAACCGCTGCACCATGCAGATCCACCCCGAGGACGCGGCCCGCTTCGGGCTGACCGACGGGTCCCCGGCCCGG
>JALSTE010000507.1 GCA_026983855.1 Acidimicrobiia bacterium | reverse complement strand
TCCGCTCCCCTTCCCGAACGCCGCTGACGGGGCGGTAACCCGGCCCGATTCTGCCGGTCCGGCCGGGATGGTGACCGGGATGGGCCTGATGGGTCCGATCGGTATGGACCTGCAGATCCGAACCGCTGGGGGCCCGGTCCGGAATTCGTGTTTCCGGCCCGGCCTCCGTGGGTAGCCTCGCGGTCATGCGAATAGGAATCGTCGGCGCAACCGGTCAGGTGGGTGGGGTGGTCAGATCCATCCTGGCCGAACGGAACTTCCCGGTGGACGAGATCAGGTTCTTCGCCTCGGCCCGTTCGGCCGGTCGTCGCCTGCCGTGGGGTGAGTCTGAGATCGAGGTCGAGGATGCCGCCCTGGCGGACTACTCGGGCCTGGATGTCGCCATCTTCTCCGCCGGAGGGGCGACCTCGAGGAGCCTGGCGCCAAGGGTTGCGTCCCAGGGTGTGACAGTCATCGACAACTCATCGGCCTGGCGGATGGACCCTGATGTCCCACTGGTCGTGGCCGAGGTGAATCCCGGCCGCCTCGAACACATCCCGAAGGGGATCGTGGCCAACCCCAACTGCACGACCATGGCGGCCATGCCGGTCCTGAAGCCCCTTCACGACGAGGCCGGGTTGACGGCGATGGTGGTCTCGACCTATCAGGCGGTCTCGGGGGCGGGGCTGGCCGGGGTCAACGAGTTGGAGGAGCAGTTGGAGAAGACCGTTCCGGGGGCGGCGGCTCTCACCTTCGACGGTGGGGCGGTGGATCATCCCGAGCCCGGTTCCTTCCCGGGTCCGATCGCCCACAACGTCCTTCCCCACGCGGGTGCCTTCCTCGGGGATGGCAGCGGAGAGACCGAGGAGGAGCGCAAACTGCTGAACGAGAGTCGGAAGATCCTCGAGATCGAGGACCTGGCGGTCACCGGGACCTGTGTGCGGGTGCCGGTGTTCACCGGGCATTCACTGTCGATCTCGGCCGGCTTCGCCCGGCCCCTCCCGCCCGAACGGGCCCGGGAGATCCTGGCCGGGGCACCCGGTGTCGAGCTGGCCGAGGTACCGACACCGCTGGCCGCCGCCGGTAGGGATCCCGCTCTGGTCGGCCGAATCCGTCCCGATCGGGTACTGCCCAACGGGTTGGCCCTGTTCGTCTCCAATGACAACCTCCGAAAGGGAGCGGCACTGAACACGGTGCAGATCGCCGAACTCCTGGCCCGGCGACAGGGCTGATCCGGGGTGTCCCCCGGCGGGGTATGACTTTACGGACCAATGGACCGGTCGACCCGGAGACTGTGAACGCCATGTGGAGTCCGATGAAGCGAACGCGGCCCAGGGGTCTGGCCGCTCTGATTCCGGTGTTGGCCCTGTCCCTGCTGGCCGCGGCCTGTGGTGGCTCCCCGCCGACCTCCCAGGGTGAGGCACCGAGTACCACGGCCAGTCCGGTGACGACCGCACCGGCTGCTCCGGAGTCATCGACGACGACGGTGGCCCCCTCCACGACGGCGGTGACCACGACGGAGGCTCCCACGACGACGGCGGCGACGACGACGGTGGCTCCCACGACGACGGCGGCGACGACGACGGTGGCTCCCACGACGACGGCGGTGACGACGACGGTGGCTCCCACGACGACGGCTTCCACGACGACCGCGGCCCCGACTCTCGGGCCTCCTCCGCTGCCCCCCTGCCCGGATCTGGCCGGTCCGGCGGCGGGACCCGTCGGGGGCACGATCACCCTGGACGCGAATGGCAATGGCTACGACGACACGGTGTCCACCTGGTTCGAGGCAGCGAGTGACTCGTGGTGGTTGCTCATGGCGTGGGGCAACGGCGGAAGCACCGAGGTCATGATCACCGACTCCAGCCCGGTTGCCGCCGCCCGTCCCCTCGGCGTGGTGGACCTGAATGGCGACGGTCAGTACGAACTGTTCGCCATCGTTGACTCCGGGGCCTCGGCCCAGATCGTCGGGGTCTTCGAACTGGGCGACTGCACCGTCAACCGCATGACCTTCTCCGACTCCGGAGCTCCGGCGGCCTTCCCGGTGGGGGCCTCGATCGGCAGCCTGTCGGGCGTGGCCTGTAGCTCCTCGGGTTCGGCATTCAGCGACATTGACGCCCTGTTCGCCACCGACGATGGTACGGGCATGTACGACGGTGGGGCCCAGGGCTACACGGTTTCGGGTACCCAGCTCGTCCCCGGATTCGGTGACGGCGCGGTCTTCGCCAACTTCGACGAG
>JALSTE010000506.1 GCA_026983855.1 Acidimicrobiia bacterium | reverse complement strand
CACGATCTATACCCGCCCTGTGGTTGTCACACGACCACCCGACGGGCACAGATCCGGGAGGGGGGGGAGGGAGGGGGGTGGGAGTGGGGGATGGCAGAATCTGGGGGTGAACGAACAGCAGAGCCCAGCCGACGGATCCACCCCAGGGTCCGACACCGCAGAACCCGGGGTCTCCAGCATCCGACCCGGGGCCGAGTGGATCACCGCCGGGGAGTACGGCGACATCCTCTATGAGCACTCCGTCGATCCGGCGGGGATCGCCAAGATCACCATCAACCGGCCCGAGGTCCGCAACGCCTTCCGACCCCAGACCCTCTTCGAGCTGTCCGACGCCTTCAACCGGGCCCGGGACGACACCTCCATAGGTGTGATCCTGTTCACCGGGGCCGGGGACCTGGCCTTCTGCTCGGGCGGGGACCAGCGGATCCGGGGCGACGACGGCTACATCGGGGACGACGAGGTGGCCCGCCAGGGGGTGGGGCGCCTGAACGTCCTGGATCTCCAGATCCAGATACGTCGCACCCCAAAGCCGGTGGTGGCGGTGGTGGCCGGATACGCGGTGGGGGGCGGCCACGTCCTCCACGTGGTGTGCGACCTGACCATCGCCGCCGACAACGCCCGTTTCGGTCAGACCGGCCCCAAGGTGGGTTCCTTCGACGGGGGTTACGGTTCCGGTCTCCTGGCCCGCGAGGTGGGTCAGAAGAAGGCCCGGGAGATCTGGTTCCTGTGCCGTCAGTACACGGCCCGGGAGGCCCTGGAGATGGGCATGGTCAACACCGTGGTTCCCCTGGCCGAGTTGGAGGAGGAGGCCGTGCAGTGGTCGCGGGAGATGCTCCAGCACTCACCGATGGCCCTCAGGATGCTGAAGGCCTCCCTCAACGCCGCCGACGACGGCCTGGCCGGCATCCAGCAACTGGCTGGTGACGCCACCCTGCTCTTCTACCAGACCGAGGAGGCCCAGCACGGGCGGGACAGCTACGTCCGCAAGGAGAAGCCCGACTTCAGTCAATTCCCCAAGCGCCCCTGACCATTCCGGCCCCGGGGACAACCCCGATGGGCGGTCCGGTCACCTCCCCGGGCCTCCCTGAAAAGCTGCTTGTCCACTATCGGTGGGGAGATGGCCCCGGCAGTTCTCCCGGGCGCCGCTGAGGGGCTCAGCCTCTCAGCGGTGGCTTCCGTCGGCGGCCAGGGCGGTGGCGATCTCCGCCGCCACCCGGGCGTTGTTCTCCGCCAGGGCCAGATTGGCCGGTATCGACCGGCCGTCGGTGGCCTCCAGTATCCGACCCAGCACGAAGGGGGTCACGCCCGGGCCGGCCAGACCGGCGGCGTCGGCCTCGGCCAGGGCCCGATCCAGGGCGGCGTCGATGCGATCGGGGTCGGGCTCGGCGGCCTCGGGGATCGGCACCGCCACCAGGATCCCCCCGTGGTATCCGACCGGACCGGCGGCCCGGAACACCGCCGCCACCTCCGGGGCCGAATCCGCCCGATGGGGCACGGGCAGGCCGCTATCGCGGGTGTAGAAGGCGGGGAAGCGGTCGGTACCGTACCCGAGAACCGGCACGCCGATCGTCTCCAGGTACTCCAGGGTCCGCCCCAGATCCAGGAAGGCCTTGGCCCCCGCACAGACCGTCACCAGCGGGTAGGTCGCCAGGGCCCCGAGATCGGCCGACACGTCGCCGGTGATCTCACTTCCCCGGTGGACCCCTCCGATGCCACCGGTGGCGAACACCTCGATGCCGACGACCGACGCCAGGGCCACGGAGGCCGACACCGTGGTCACCCCCACCGGCCAGCGCATCCCAACGGCCACCGGCAGGTCACGGGCCGCGACCTTGGCCCTTCCCTCCAACACCCGTTCGAGCTCCGCATCGGTGACACCCACCCGGGGAACACCCTCGATGACGCAGGTGAGGGCGGGAACCGCACCCACGCCCCGGATGGCGTTCGTGCACAACCGGTGGGCCTCGAGGTTGTCGGGGGCCGGGAGCCCGAGATTGGAGAAGATCGTGGACTCCAGGGCCACGACCGGACGCCCCTCGCCCAGGGCCGTGGCCACCTCGTCACCGACCCGGATCGCCGTGCTCATCCGCCCTGCTCCTTCGAGAGACCTCTGGCCCGTGGACGGTACCCCACGCCGCCCGACGACCGTGCCCGCGACCCGGACACCGTCACCCCGGCCCGGCGATGTACTCGGTGCCCTGAAGGGCGCCGGTGACCGCCACCGCCGCCGCCCCCATGACGTGACCCGCTTCCACCGACTCCCGGGGCCCCAGGCCCGAACAGAGTCCCACCAGGACCCCGGCGGCGAAGGCGTCACCGGCCCCCGTGGTGTCCGCCACCTCGGCGACGGCCCGGGCCGGGACCTCCTCAACCGCGAACCCCTCCCTGAGCAGCAGGGCCGGCCGCGCACCCCGCTTCACGATCGTGAGTCCCACCCCGGCGAGGGGGCCGTCCACCCCCAGGGCCCGGGCCTCATCCTCGTTGCACAGCACCACGTCCGGCGTCAGCCCCACCAGCATCCGCCGGAATCCACCGGGCCCCATCCCCTCGATCACCGGTACCGCCGAGGTGTCGACGGAGGTGAGGATCCCCACCTCCCGGGCCACGGCCAGGGCCGATGCCGCCGTGGCCCCGAGGGGTTCAACGGCGAAGGCGTAGGCCGGGACGTGGAGGGCGGCGAGCCCGTCGAGGGCTCCCGGCGGAATCTCGGCCAGGTCTCCGGACGAACCGCGGTCGGTCAGGAGGGATCTCTCACCCTCGGCGTCGATGACCGCTATGACCGTCCCCGCCCTACCGACCCGGGACACCACCGGCTCCACCCCCACGGACCCGAGTCGGGCGAGGAGTGAATCGGCCAGGTCGTCACCACCGACATTTCCCAAGAACCTTCCCCTCCCACCGGCCAGGACCGCCGCCACCGCCACATTGGCGGCGCTTCCACCCCGGCGTCGGGTGATCACCGCCCCGGTGTCGGTACGGGGGCGGATCGGACCACCGAGCTCGACCACCAGGTCCTCGATCAGGTCACCCAGGGCACCGATCAGGGGGGCCTCACCATCCCCCGCGTTCAGAGCCACCGAGTTCAGCTCTCCCCCACCAGGGCCGCGTAGCCGGGCTTGATGACCTCGTTTATCAGGCGCAGACGGTCATCGAAGGGCCAGAAACTGGACTTCATGGCGTTGATCGTCAGCCAGCGGAGATCGGCCCACCCGTACCCGAAATTCTCCACCAGGGCGTGCATCTCCGAGGACATCGTGACGTCGCTCATCAGCCGGTTGTCGGTGTTCACGGTCACCCGGAACTTCAACCGCTTGAGAAGATCGATGGGGTGTTCGGCGATGCTCGGGGCGGCCCCGGTGTGCACGTTGGAGGTCGGGCACACCTCGAGGGGGATCCGTCGGTCCCTCAGGTAGGCCGCCAGGTCACCGAGCTCGACCGTGCCGTCGGGATTCACGGTCATGTCGTCGACGATGCGGACGCCGTGTCCCAGCCGCTCGGCCCCGCAGTACTGGACCGCCTCCCAGATGGACGGGGGTCCGTACGCCTCACCGGCGTGGATCGTGAAGTGGAAGTTGTTCCTCTGTATGTACTGGAACGCGTCCAGATGGCGGGTGGGTGGGTTTCCCGCCTCGGCTCCGGCGATGTCGAAACCGACCACCCCACGATGACGGTGGCGGACGGCCAGTTCGGCGATCTCCAGGGAACGGGCCTGGTGCCTCATGGCGGTGCACAGAATTCCCATGGTGATGCCGAACTCACTCGAGCCCCGGTCGAATCCGGCGTGGACCGCCTCCACGATCTCGTCGAGGTTCATACCCCGCTCGGTGTGGAGCTCGGGGGCGAATCTCACCTCGGCGTACACGACACCGTCACCCGCCAGGTCCTCGGCACACTCATAGGCCACCCGTTCGAGGGCCTCCGGTGTCTGCATGACGCCCACGGTGTGGGCGAAGGTCTCCAGGTACAGCTCGAGGTCCAGGCGGTTGGCCCCCCTCTGCACCCACTTGGCCAGCTCGTCGGGGTTCTGGGTCGGCAACCGGTCGTAGCCGGTCTCCTCCGCCAGATCGATGATCGTCTGGGGCCTCAGACCACCATCCAGATGGTCGTGGAGCAGGACCTTGGGCGCCGTCCGGATGGCCTCGAGCGAGGGGCGGTCCCCGGCCGGAGGGTGCGAGTCTTCATCGGTGTCTGTCTCGTATTGACCCATATGACAGGTAACCACGCCGAATGGGTGCCGTCATCCCCTCGGCCGGGGTCATCGGACACACCGGTCGGCCCCGGTGGGGGCCGTGGGAGTGAGGGGTCCGGCATCTGTGAAACGATCAGGACCGATCGATCCGATGCCCCGAGCCCGGCCCGGGGACAGTCCGAACCGCGGAGGACCCTCGATGACCACCGGAGTGAAAGTTCTCGACCACCCCCTCGTCCAGCACAAGCTCTCGATCATGCGCAAGAAGGAGACCAGCACGTCCAAGTTCAGGGGCCTGCTCCACGAGATCGGAATGCTCATCGGCTACGAGGTGACCCGTGACCTGCCCGTGACGTCCGTCCGCATCGAGACCCCCCTGGCCGAGATGGACGCCCCGATGATCGACGGCAAGAAGCTGGTGTTCATCTCAGTGCTGAGGGCCGGTAACGGGTTGGTCGACGGGATGCTGCAGGTCGTTCCCTCGGCCCGGGTGGGCCACGTGGGGCTGTACCGGGACCACGAGACCCTCCAGGCGGTGGAGTACTACTTCAAGGTCCCCGCCGACCTCGAGGACCGGGACGTCATCGTCACCGATCCCATGCTGGCCACCGGCAACTCCGCCATCGCCGCCCTGGACCGCATCGCCGCCCTGAACCCCAAACGCCTCAAGTACGCCTGCCTGCTGGCCGCCCCCGAGGGGGTGGCCGCCCTGCAGGGGGCCCATCCCGACGTCCCGATCTACACCGCGGCCATCGACTCCCACCTCAACGAGAAGGGGTACATAGTGCCCGGTCTGGGTGATGCCGGGGATCGCATCTACGGCACCCGCTGAGCCCGGGCCGGTCTCCCCTTCCAACCCGGCGCCCGGGGGGAGTCGAACTCGCCCCCTCCGCCGACTACTGTCCGGACGGATCTCCGGGACCGGGAAGGGGAGGGGGACGATGCAGACCAGAGTCCGCAGGGCCCTGGCGGCCTCCTTCCCCCCATTTCTCGTGCTGCTCGCCGTGGTCGGGTTGTGGTACTTCATCTCCCTGGTGGTGATGACCGAGGATCAGAAGTTCCTCCTTCCCCCTCCCCACGAGGTGGCCCGGGCCGGGTTCTTCACCTGGCGCTCGTTCCACGAGATGCTCCTGGGACTGTGGACCACGACCCAGGTGGCCCTCATCGGCCTGGCCATCGCCATCGCCGTGGGCATGACCATCGCCATTCTGATGAGCCGCCACCGTTGGTTCGAAAAGACATTCTTCCCCTACGCCGTCGCCATCCAGGCCGTCCCGATCATCGCCATCGTGCCGGTCATAGGCCTGTGGATGGGGTTCAGCTTCCGGGCCCGGATCCTCGTCACGGTCATAATCTCCCTGTTCCCGATCATCACCAACACCCTGCTGGGCCTCCAGTCGGTGGAGGCGAACTACCACGACCTGTTCACCCTGGCCGGGGCGGATCGCCGTACACGCATGTGGAAACTCCAACTCCCCTCGGCCCTGCCCGCCATCTTCACCGGATTCCGCATCTCGGCCGGTCTGGCCGTGGTCGGGGCCATAGTCGGCGAGTTCTTTTTCAAGCAGGGAAACGCCCGGGGAATCGGACGCCTCCTCAGTGCCTACCAGCTCCGTCTCCAGACCAAACTGCTGATGGCCGCGATCATCCTGGCCTCGATGCTGGGGGTGGTTCTATTCCTGGCCGTGGGCGCCCTGGGCAACCGCCTCACCCGGGCGTGGAGAACCAGCGCCATCCCCGAGGTCTGACTTCCCGGTCGTCCCCACGATCCCCCACCGACAACCGCCGACCTCCCGGGTTGTGTATGGGCACAGGCCCACGGCGGGGGCTAGTGTCGCCCCCGATTCCCACTGAACTGTTCGTCGGGGGAGCTCCGGAGGGCTGGCGAACCGGAAAGGGCGAAAAGTGAAGAACAAACCCCGGAACTGGATTCTGAAGCTGGGGGCACTGCTCCTGGCACTGGCGATGTTGGCCGCGGCGTGCGGCGACAGCTCCGGTGACGACACGGCATCGAGCGGGGACACCTCGGCCCCGGCCACCACCGCCGACTCGGGCGGAGGGGGTGACACCACGGCCCCGCCGGCCACCACCGCGGCCCCGGCCACCACCGCCGACGGGGGCGACTCGATGACCAACGCACTGGCTGACATCTGTCCCAACCCCCTGATCATCCAGACCGACTGGTTCCCCCAGGCCGAGCACGGGTACGTGTACAACCTGATCGGCCCTGACGGAGTCGTCGACGCCGACAACGGTACCTACACCGGACCCCTGGGTGATACCGGGATCGACGTCCAGATCCGGGCCGGTGGGCCCTACATCGGCTTCTCACCGCCGTCGGCCCAGTTCTACTCCGATCCCGACATCTTCATGGCCTTCGTGGACACCGCCACGGCGATCCGTGACTCGGGCACCCTCCCCGTGGTGGCCGTCTACGCCGCCTGGCAGAAGAGCCCCCAGATGCTGATGTTCGATCCCGACAAGTTCGACTTCAACACCATCGCCGAGATCGGTGACGCCGGTACCCCGGTCCTGTACTTCGAGGGCTCGGCGTTCATGGACTTCTTCATCGGCCAGGGCATCCTCAGCCAGAACCAGGTCGACGGTTCCTACGACGGTGGCCCCTCCCGGTTCATCACCGAGGACGTGGTCCAGCAGGGATTCGTGACCAACGAGCCCTGGCGCTACCAGAATGAGTACACCGACTTCGGCAAGCCGGTGAAGAGCCTGCTGAACCACGACGCCGGCTTCGAGATCTACGAGGGCACCCTGTCGGTCAAGCCCGAGTCGATCACCGAGGACCGGGCCTGTCTGGAGAAGATCGTCCCGATGGTCCAGCAGTCCCACGCCGACTACATGGCCAACCCGGGACCCATGAACGATCGCCTGGAGGAGATCATCACCGAGCTGAACAGCTTCTGGACCGATCCCCCCGGGCTCAACGACTACGCCGTGAACACGATGAAGGACCTGGGCCTCATGGGCGATGGTCCCGACGGTTACACCGGGAACATGGACGAGGCCCGTATCCAGAAGCTGATCGACGAATTCGTGCCGATCCTGCAGAGCCTGGGTGTGGACTCGATCAAGCCCGGGTTGAAGGCGTCGGACCTCTTCACCAATGAGTTCCTCGACACCTCCATCAGTCTGGGATTCTGACGGCTCCCGTCCACCGCAGGTGAACACCGACCTGCTGGAACAAAGCGGATCCGGGCCTCCCGAACATCACGATTCGGGGGGACCGGTCACCGCCCACGGATCGGATCCGGGCCCGAGGGCGCGGGTCCGGTCCGCGGTCCCACCGGCTCTGTTCGGAGCCGGCACGATCGCCATCTGGTACCTCATGACCCTGGTCGTGCCGGATCGCAAGAAGATCCTCCTGCCCGCCCCCCACGAGGTGGTGGGCTCCCTGATCACCAAGCGCTCCGATCTGCTCGACGCCCTGGTGATCACGGCCAAGGAATCCCTGACCGGGCTGCTGGTGGCCGGAATCCTCGGTGTTCTCGTGGCCGTGATCATGAGCCAGGGGAGATTCGCCGAGCGGGCCCTGTTCCCCTGGGCCGTGGTCCTGCAGACCGTCCCGACCCTGGCCCTGGTACCCCTCATCGGACTGTGGTTCGGGTTCGGGTTCCGGAGCCGGGTGATAGTGGTGGTTCTCATCGCCCTGTTCCCGATCATC
Organism: Acidimicrobiia bacterium; assembly: GCA_026983855.1. Taxonomy (GTDB): domain Bacteria; phylum Actinomycetota; class Acidimicrobiia; order Acidimicrobiales; family Poriferisodalaceae; genus DRKF01. Next base: position 2,546 of record JALSTE010000506.1, on the reverse strand, counting down.
ACCAACACCCACTTCGGTCTCACGACGGTTGACGCCAACCTCCACGACATGTTCACCCTCCATCAGGTGGGCCGGGCCCGGCGCCTGTGGCGACTGCAGTTCCCCGCCGCCATGCCGGCGGTGTTCGCCGGATTCAGGATCTCGGCCGGGCTGTCGGTCATCGGGGCCATAGTCGGCGAGTTCTTCTTCGGTCGTGGTGACAAGGGCCTGGGCAACCTGGTCGACCGGTTCCGGGGTCAGTTGGACATGCCGGCCCTCTACGCCACCATCGCCGTCTCCTCGATTCTGGGGATCACCGTCTACTGGGTCCTGGCCTGGGCGGCGGAGCGCCGCACCGGGGCGTGGCACGAGTCCGGCGAGCGGACCGAGTGACCCCACCCATCGCCGGGGGTTGGGCCACGGGCCGATGACCCACCCGGTCGATCCACCGAAGGGAATGAAGTGAGCCAGACCACCACCTTGTCCGACCGTAGGGCCATCGTGACCGGAGGGGCCCGGGGGATCGGACTCACCATCGCCACCCGACTCGTCGAGGAGGGCATGGACGTCACCATCCTGGACCGCAGCCCCCGGGTCACGGAGGTGGCCGAGAATCTGGGCTGGCGGTGCCGGGGTCGGCAGGTGGACCTCTCCGACGCCCCGGAGACCCGACGGGTCGTGACCGAGGCCGCCGAGAACATGGGGGGTCTGTGGCTGCTGGTCAACAATGCCGGGATCTTCGCCAAGACGCCGCTACTGGAGATCGACCCCGATGACTGGGACCAGATGATGGCCGTGAACCTACGGTCCATGCTGGTGACCATCCAGGCCGCGGCCCCATTCCTCATTTCGGGAGGCGGGGGCCGGATCGTCAATCAGGCCTCCATGGCCGCCCGCCTCGGAACACCCGGGGAAGCCCACTACGCCGCCTCCAAGGCCGGGGTGGTGGCCCTGACCCGTATCGCGGCCATGGAACTCGGTCCCCACCAGGTGACCGCCAACTCCCTGTGCCCCGGTTACGTACTGACCGAGATGGGCGCCGACACCCGGGATCCGGCCCAGATCGCCGAATGGACCGCCAAGTCCCCCCTAGGACGTCTGGCCCGGCCCGAGGACGTGGCGGCGACGGTGGCGTTCCTGGCCGGGGACGACGCCTCCTACATAACCGGGGAGTCCATCAACATCAGCGGTGGGATGTGCATGGACTGACGGCCCCCCGGGTACTCCCCCCGGGCGGGACCTCCCGACCACCATCACCCCGACGACCCACTGATCTACCGAGAACCGAATCCCTCCCCCCGGGCGGGACCTCCCGACCACCATCACCCCGACGACCCGCTGATCTACCGAGAACCGAATCCCTCCCCCCGGGCGGTAGGTTCTGGACCATGTTGACCGCGGAACAGATCCGGAGCTTCGAGACCGACGGCTTTCTGGTGCTGGAGGGTTTCGTCCCCACCGAGCGGTGTGAACGTCTCCGGACCCACACCGAGGGTCTCCTGCGACGGATCGACCCGGCCGAGTCGACGACGGTCTTCACCACCGGCGGTACCCAGAACCGGGATGACTACTTCCTGGAGTCCGGGGATCGCATCCGGTTCTTCTGGGAGGCCGAGGCCCTCGATGGCGAGGGGAACCTGACCCGACCCAAGGAACTGGCGGTGAACAAGCTGGGCCACGCCATGCACGACCTGGATCCGGAGTTCGAGTCCTTCTCCCGCCAGGAGGGCCTGGCCGAGGTGGCCCACGACATCGGCCTGGCTGAGCCGTTGATCGTGCAGTCCATGTACATCTTCAAGCAACCCGGGATCGGGGGGGAGGTCGCCCTGCACAACGACCACTCCTTTCTGTGGACCGAGCCGATGAGCACCTACGGGATGTGGTTCGCCCTGGAGGACGCCACGACGGAGAACGGTTGCCTGTGGGCCCTTCCCGGGGGTCACAAACTCCCCCAGAGGGCCCGGTTCCGTCGTGTCCCGGGGGGAGGCACGGCCCTCGAGGAATGGGGAGATCCGTATCCCACCGACGGGCTGGTCCCCCTGGAGGTGCCGGCGGGGACCCTCGTCCTGTTGGACGGCATGCTCCCCCACGGAAGCGAACCCAATCGTTCCGAACGGTCGCGGCACGCCTACACCCTCCATCTGATCGACGCCGGGTCGGAGTGGCCGGCGGACAACTGGCTCCAACGGCCCCCCGAATTCCCCTTCCGCGGTTTCCGACCGTGAGCGTGGAGGCCCGGCACCCGCCAACGGCCGACCGGTGACCGCGGAGGGGGACCACCCAGAGTCGGGATCCACGGGGCCGGCCCCACCTGTCCCCGACCAGGTCAGGTGGGACGCAAAGCCCCTCACCCCTCACCCCTCAGCACCGGTCCCGACCCAGCGCCGGGTCCACTGATCAGGGGCCCGGGCGCAGGCCGAGGGTGGGAGAAGGCAGGGTGGTGGACGGTATGGAGATCGTGGGCGGCGTCCGGAGAACTACAGACGTGGTGGTCGTCGGAACCGGTTCGGGGTACACGGTCAGTGAGACGGCCTGTACACCACCGAGGATGAGCACCGTGACCGGCC